>CAIOZP010000497.1 GCA_903862805.1 uncultured Fibrobacterota bacterium | reverse complement strand
GGTGCATTCGGTAAGGAACTTCGGAACGCCCGATGCCTGATGCCTTACAACGACCATGTCGATCTTCATCGCTTCAATATTTTGAATTGTGTCTTTGAGTGTTTCGCCCTTTGATACAGAGCTTCCCGATGAAGAGAAATTTACCGGTGAACCGGAGAGCCGCTTCTCTGCAAGTTCAAAACTGATTCTCGTGCGCGTGCTGTTTTCATAGAAGAGATTGACGATAGTCGCACCGCGTAAAGTAGGAACAACCTTGACCTCGCGCTGAAGCACGCCGTGAAATCCGTCGGCAGAATCGAGTATTGCTTCGATGTCTGATGCTGAAACGTCTTTGAGCCCGAGCAGATGTTTTATTGAAAGACTCATTTACCGGAGGCCTCCTTCTTCGTAAGCCAGAGGGAATCTTCGTTGTCGAGTTCGGCCACCGAAAGACGAACTTCCTGATCGCTTCTGGTTGGTATCGAAAGACCAATGTAGTCGGCGGAAATCGGGAGCTCGCGGCTGCCTCGGTCGGCGAGAACTGCGAGCTGAATTGTGCGTGGCCGACCGAAGTCCATGATGGCCGACAAAGCGGCCCGAACGGTTCTTCCCGTGTAAAGCACGTCGTCAACAAGAATGACATCGCATTCGTTGATGTCGAAAGGAATCTCGGTTACACGCACAGCAGGCTGCTTGAGAGCCATGCGCCAGTCGTCGCGATAGAGGGCGACATCGAGTGTACCGACAGGCATCTGTGTTTCGTAAATCGTGGTGAGTTTTACCGCGATACGTTGTGCGAGAAAAACGCCTCGCGATTGCATTCCGACAAGGCCCACGCGGCGCGGATCGCTGTTGCGCTCTGCAATCTGATGAGCAATACGCCCCAGAGTCCGGTCTATTGCCGCCGCATCAAGCAGCAGTTCTATTTTCTCCATTTGTCAACCTTGAACATGGTTTCAGGCAGTCTTTTTTTCAGTCATTCAAATATATGTCGGAGATACCGGCAGATTGTCGTGTGCGCTATTTTGATTTGTAACTTGCGCGGCGGTATGCACAAAGTATCTTTCTGCCGTTACGATTCGGTTTGACTGAGGTCTCCGCAGCTTCTTAACTGAATAAACTGTGCGGGGCGGTGGTTCTGAGGTTACGGCCGGGTCTTTTTGTACTACAAATTTCTGGAGGGCTTTATGGCCAAACGCGTGTACGTAGGCAACCTGGCTTGGGCAACAACAGAGGACGGTCTGCGCGAAATTTTCGGGCAGTACGGCGAGGTTGTTTCCGCTCGAATCATCACTGACAGAGAGACTGGCCGCTCGAAGGGCTTTGCCTTTGTCGAGATGGAAGGTGCCGACGCAGCAATCGCGGCTCTCAACGGTGTGAACCTCGACGGTCGCCCGCTCCGCGTCAACGAAGCTAACGAACGCCCAGCAGGCGAACGTAGTGGCGGTCGTAGTGGCGGTGGTGGTTTCGGCGGCGGCGGTCGCAGTGGCGGTCGCAGTGGTGGTGGCTACGGTCAGCAGCGCGATTACTAACCGCATCGCATCCTAATGATGGAGCATTACCCGTACGGTTTACCGTGCGGGTTTTTTTATTTTGGTACATAGTTGCCGTTTCTAAAAAAAGTGACACCTTTATGACAACAAAAAAGACAAGCACCGAACTGATCGAAGCGATTGAAGCTGCGCTGGCCGGTTACAGTTGCGAAAGCAAAAAAATGTTTGGTGCGCGATGTTATTTCGTCGGCGGGAACATGTTTGCCGGTGCACATCAGGACGTGGTATTCCTCCGGCTCTCTGAAGAAGACAGAGTTCTGGTAATGAACGAGTTTGACGAGATCACACCCTTCGAACCGATGGATGGGAAACCCATGAGAGAATACGTTGCGATTCCCGAAAGTGTATTCTCTCAATCCGATTCGATAATGACCTGGATTGACCGATCACATGCAATGGTTTCTTCAATGCCGAAGAAGGAAAAGAAACCGGCGAAGAAAAATCTGCCTGAAACCTCAGCTACACGATAGATATTTCTTTTGTCAGTTGTCGCCACATGATTTTACGGATATGATGTTTTGGACCAAATGACGAAACCATTCCGACGGAGATCCGTGATGCCTGAAAAAACAGCCTTTGGCGAAACTGGTCGTGTGGCAAAATCCGAAGGAAAGCCACTCTCTGTTGGAATCGTTGTCCACTCACTGTTTGATTCCTATCAACACGCCATCGTTTCCGGCATTCGTGCCCAGGCCCGTGCACTTGGCATCCGCATCATCTGCTACAACGCCGGACTGTACGATCATTCCGAATTTCTTCGTGCGCCAAAGCACGATATATTCACAGTAATAAATGCTTCGGTTGTCGATGCGATAATTCTTATGCCCGGAATTCTTTTGTGGGAAAATGGCGAACGACAGCTCGCCGAAATACTGCGACTTTGCGAAGGTATTCCGATGATCTGCGTGGGAGCAGCGATCGACGGGATTCCAAGCATTGTTGTAGATAATGCAATAGGTCTGAACAGGATGTTCGATCATTTCATCAGCATCCACAATAGCCGCAGAATCGCGTATGTGCGCGGGCCGGTTGCAAGCCCCGAAGCAGAGGAACGCTACAAGGCATATCTCGACAGTCTGGAAAGACACGGCATCCCCTTTGATCCGCAGCTTGTTTTTATCGGAAATTATGAACCACGAACTGCGCCCAAAGCAATCATGGAACTATGCGATAACCGAAGGGTCGAGTTTGATACGATCATCTGTTATGACGATGACAGTGCCTTGATGGCAATTGATGAATTGAGAAAACGCGGATTCAGGATTCCGGAAGATGTGAGAGTCGGCGGATTTGACGACATAGATATTAGTCACGACAGCTCTCCGCCATTGAGCACTGTTCGCCAGCCGCTTTTCGAACTCGGCTGCATGGGACTTCAGTTGACCAACGATCTTCTCTGCGGCGAAAACGTTCCGATGCTTCAGAACATTCCGACCCATCCGGTGATCCGTTCATCATGCGGATGCTCGATGACGGCAATGAAAATCGATCTCGACGATCCAGAGATTCCGCCCGATGAAAGCGTCGGTGAAGATTCGACACATGGAATTACAAGTCGTTTCCTTAAAGAGATATTTCCGTTCAACTGGGAACCGGCAAGGCACAAAGTTCTTTTCGAAAACCTGAACGAACTTCACCGTCTTGTCGGGAGAATACTTGACGATCCAGAAGCCGAAGGTGAGCTGTATTCGCATCTGTCAACCACCATCGACACGTTTGAAAAGAACGGCCTCGAAACAGCGCTTTGGCGTGACATCCTCAAAAGGATTTTCATCGCCGAGGTTCGCGAAAGATATTCCGATTCGCCCGCTCAGAACAGGCGTGTCGTCAAGTCGGAGCACATCGAACTGAAATGGAAATCAATTCTGACGGTGCTGAAGGTAATCGAGACTGTTCCGAAATCTCGCAAGCGAATGGAACTCGAATCGGAGCTGATGACCATTCAGCTTATCGGGCACAAGCTTGCTGGATGCGTCAACATTGACGAAATACGAACTGCACTCTCCGAATATCTCCAGAATACCGGAATCAGCAGTTGCCGGATTTCGCTTTACACAGAAGACCGACACGTTGCAAGGCAGTATTTCTCGCTTGATGAACACTGCGGCATTTTGAAAAACGAAGTGGAATTCCCATCATCCATGCTTGTCGCAGAGGGAACAGAACCGGCATCTTCGTATCTCGTCACACCGCTCATTGTCGAGAACGGGAAAGAAGGGTTTGCCGTTTTTGAATTTGAAAAAGTCAATCGCTGCTATGAGGTTTTTGCCGAACAGATAAGCAGCGCACTTCACGTGGCCTTTTTGCTCGAAAAAATAAACAAGCAGAGTCTTGTTTTGCGGGAAAGCGGCAACGAAGACATCCGCATTATCCTCAACTCCATCGGCGATGCAGTTATCGCGACAGATGCCGCCGGTGTCGTGATGCACATGAACATGGTCGCGGAAAAACTTACCGGCTGGTCGGGTCGTGAGGCGATCGGCAGCCTGATTTTCAGGATTCTCGGAATCACACACGACGACGAGATCAGCAGGATCAAAGATTCATTCAGCCCGATCCTTTATAAGGGACAGGCCGACAGTTCGTTCAACTGCATCAGTATCACGGCAAAGAACGGCAGCAGACACCAGATCAATTACAGCGGAGCGCCGATCCGAAACATCAACGGCGCAACAACCGGCATCGTGCTTGTCATCCGCGACCTGACCGAACAGCTTCTGATGGAAGAGCAGCTTCGTCAGACGCAGAAGATGGAATCGCTCGGTCAGCTTGCCAGCGGCATCACCCACGATCTCAACAATATGCTCACCGGCATTCTGGGATATGCGCAGATGATCGACAAGAAAGCCGCCGAAAATGAAGAGCTCAGGAAATATGCCAAGTCTATCCTAAACATAGCCGGATCTGCAACCGATCTGATGCGGAGCCTTTTGACCTTTGCACACAAGACTGCCATTACGGCAAATCTGGTTGACATCCACGACTGTCTCGCAACCGCAAACAACATACTGATTCACAGCATCGGTAAAAGAATCAGCATCAGCCTGAACAAAAATGCAACGTCACCGAAGATTTCGGGCGAAGCGGCTCTGATCCAGAATGTGATCATCAACCTTTGCCTCAATGCCCGTGATGCAATGCCCGACGGCGGAACGCTCACAATATCCACCGGCAACGTGGTGCTCGATCAGAAGTTCTGCAACACCTCGACTTTCGAAATCTCTCCCGGCAGATACGTCTCCATAGAAGTTCGCGACACCGGCAGGGGAATGAGTCAGGATGTTTTGAAACATCTGTTCGAGCCATTCTTCACCACAAAAGAAATCGGCGAAGGAACCGGACTCGGTCTGTCAGCGGTTTATGGAATAGTGAAAAGCCACAAGGGTGCCGTGACTGTACACAGCAGACCCGGCGAAGGAACAGTGTTCGTGGTTTATCTGCCCGAAGGAAATTAGCCGCGCTACTTCGCCTCGATATTCAGATTCAGCGAGACTTCGCTGCGGTCGGTTTTCAACTGCTTCATTTTCACTCCGGCGGCACTCAGCATTTTTCTGCTGGCTTTTACCGAATCGGTTTCGGCATATTTGTCGGACAGATAAATCACCTCGCGGATTCCCGATTGAATAATGACCTTCGCACACTCGTTGCACGGAAAGAGCGCGACGTAGATCGTGCAGCCATGTAGATCAATGGCACTGCTGTTCAGTACCGCGTTTAGCTCGGCGTGACAAACAAACGGATATTTTGTATCGAGGAAATTTCCTTCACGCGCCCAAGGGAACTCATCGTCTGAACATCCCGAAGGAAACCCGTTGTATCCGACACCAACGATCTTGTGCTTAGCATCGACGATACACGCACCGACCTGTGTGCTCGGATCCTTGCTGCGCTGTGCCGAAAGCAAAGCGATACCCATGAAATATTCGTCCCACGAAAGATAGTTGTCACGTTTGGCTGTCATTTTAGGCTCCTTGTTTTGATAGGATTAAGATAAGAATTGCGAAGCGATTGGTGGTTGATTGCTGAAAACTGGGACATTGTTTAATGCGCCAATTATTTTTCGTTTGAATATCCAGTCATTCCCAGAAGGGTTACCTATGAGAGAGTTTCTTTTTTCGATGATGGTTCTTGTTTTTGCCGGACAGAGTTTTGGCGCAGCTGTTGATTTACAACCGACGGAACGTGCACGAAGTCCGATGCACGGGCCGTTGACTGGTGGAAGCATAGGCGTAGTGAGCGGTAAGAGTCATGTCGTAGGTCTGTTTAGCCAAAAATTGGATAGTGTGGTTGCTGCTGGCTCGACAAAAACAGAATATGTGTATGGAGAAAATGGTTTTGTCAAAACCACCACGAATTCTTCTTGGGATTTGTCTAATGCACGTTGGAAACCAGAAGCAAGGATTGAGTTTGTTTTTGATCTGTATGGGAATATGTTGATGGATAGCACATTCGCATGGGACACATTAAAAAGCGCTTGGAGTCTTTCTCAAAAAGACGTTCAGGTACTCGATCCTGTCGACGCAAATCTACTTCCTTTATGCGATACGATTTTTAGTTGGGATACTGCTGGAAAAGTCTGGAGCAATAAAACTCTCACCGAATACAAGAGCAATTCAAATAATGAATTGATGTCTTTGTACGAATATTCCTGGAAGACAAACTCTAATACGTGGGATACTGTTTTCAAAAGTTCCTACACGATAGATGCAAACGGAAATCAGTCGTCTGGAATCACATATTCAAAAAGTTCAAGCACCAGTCCGTGGGTAAACTACTTGAAATTTGATGACAGCAGTGATGTAGCTGGGAATATATTGGCGTCTACAAACTATTTCAAAGACTATGCCAGCGATTCGTTGGTTCTTTCGTATCGAATGCAGGTTACATACGATTTCTTGACACCAATAACTGATTTGGAATTTGCATTCGCAAATGAATTAGGCCTATGGGTAGGGAACATAAAACACAAAAACAAAGTTGTGAATTTTGAATCGTTTAACTGGGATACTACCAATGGTTGGGTTTCATATCAGCTTTCAACCTATTATTATTCTCCCTTTACGTCACCGATTCAAACAGCCCAACATTCATTATCGAATAAAGGTTTCTCTATCGTCCAATCTCCCGCAATTCTTCACCTATCCTTCCCCTCCGCCACCCACAAAACCGCAACTCTCTACACCACCTCCGGTAGAAATCTTCTTCATACAGAAATCAATTCCCTCACCGCCAATCTGGACATCGCAAACCTTTCACCAGGCAGTTACATTTTGGGAATTTCTGAAGAAGGTGGAAAACTTCAGACATGTACATTTGTGAAGACATAGAATCAACCTCACCAAAAATTCAACCGAAGCAGGAATCCAGAATGCCGCTTTCGCATATCGTCAATCCGGCCGGAGGGCTTCGGTATCATATCAGGGCAATTAGCGGCTTGCTTTGGCGCTGGCGGAAATTCACAAAGCAACTGTCACATCAAATCGACAACTGGAAACCCAATTCACAGGATCTTGTTATTGTCGGATCGAGCGGCGGATATAGTCTGCGCGGGAAAAGTCTTCGGCGATTCAGGACTATCACCATTGTCGAACCGGATCCTCTGGCACGGCTGATCTTCAGAATCCGGTTCCCGTTTGTAAAACTCCACACAGATACCGCAGATTACATCCGCGACGAAGACGGACTGAAAAATCTTGTCCGCAAATATCCTAAAGAATCGTTTCTGTTCTCGAACGTTCTTGGACAGCGACATCTAATCTACCCGAAATTTTCCGAGGATGATCATCGCAGATGGCTTCTGTCATTCGGAAAAATTCTTTCAGATCGTTCATGGATGACTTACCACGACAAGGTTTCGGCCAAGGCTCCGGTTTTTTCAAACGAGCCGATGCAAAACGATCACGAGCTTTCACCCGACGAACTGATGGATCATTTTTTCGGCCCTGATGAGTCGATAGAATATTGCGATCACCACACTGCGCCGCTGCTGCCACAAAATCAGAGAACCTACTTAGTATGGCCACTTGATGGGCGACAGGCGCATGTGATCGAGTGCCTTCG
>CAIOZP010000496.1 GCA_903862805.1 uncultured Fibrobacterota bacterium | reverse complement strand
GGATGTTCGTCGGGCGTGCTCCATTTGGGAATTCCGAAGCGTCCACAAAAAAAGGTTCTTGCAAAAATCAGGATAGGATTTGCGGCTGAGTTTTCCCACATTACGAGAACCCCGCCGGGTGCGAGCACTCGCGCGCACTCGGCTCCGAACAGTGCCGCATTGACGTGGTGAATGATGTCTTGGCCATGTATGACGGCAATAGAGTTGTCGGCAATCGGGATTTTTTCGACATTCATCCGGCAAGGCAAAATTGACGGGTGTTTCACATCGCAAAGGGAATTGTACGAAATGTCTCCACATATCACAGTTCTGCTGGACTCAGCAAAGCGTTTTGCCCACGAGCCGTGTCCACCACCGGCATCGAGGATAATGCCGCCTTCGGCGGAAGCGACAAGTTCGAGGCGACGGATGTCGGCTGGTTCGAGAATATTGTAACCGTCGGGAGAATTTACTGCCCCGGCAGAATCCCACCACTGTGCCTCTCGCTTGGAGCGGTTCACCGGAGATTCCTTTTATTATGTATGCGGCTTTGAATCCAGGCCTCGGCGGTTTCGGGATCGCGATTGACTATTTTATCGGTCGGAAAACTTTCGGCTTCGAGAAGTGGGCGCACATCTTCGTCACGGCCGAGTTCACCAATCGCGTGGGTATCGGAATTGACGACGATCAGGCATTCTGTTTTTTTACAGGCGCTGATCAGGCGAGTCATTTTTTCTGCTGTGCTGCGACCAAGCATCACGCGCGAATTGTTGATCTCGATGGCTACTCCGGCAAGGCGCGCTGTTTCGCAAAGCCGCTCGAAGTTTACGCTGTAGGTCCCGCTGTCGGGATGTGTGATAATATCTATTGCCGGATTTTTCGATATCGCATTTATCAAGGCTCGCGTATAGACATCTTCGCCGAGACCTTCTTCCGTATTCGGATGAATGCCAAGCAGAACAAGATCGAGATGTTTCGCGAAATTCTTCGGCAGATCTATTGTTCCGTCAAGATCGGCAAGGTTGCACTCCATTCCTTTATATAAGCGGACACCGGGCACCGGATCTTTCAGGCGATCGAAAAACGGCGGCGTTATGCGCGAGTCGAGCAATGGGCCGTGGTCGGTAATGGCAAGGGCTTTGATGCCGAGGGCCTTTGCCTGATTGAGCAGTTCGAGGTGTGTGTGGATTCCACAATTGGAGAAGAAGGTATGGGAATGGAGATCTACTGATAGCATTTTGTATTGGTTCCTTTTTTATAGATAAGATAATCAGAATATTTTGGGCGTTTCCCTACGGCGTGTTTTGATTATTCCGTTTCGCTACATAATCAAAACCCACCTCCGGGCCGGCCCTCCTTACGGGCTACCCTCCGGTCGGTACTCGCGTTCCGCTTCGCACACTACACTGCATTTCGGCCACAGGCCTCATTTCGTTTCGTCCGCTTCAGTCCGTCCTAACGCATTCCAGACCTGAAACACCCATCCCACTTCGTGGGCCCCTCTTGTAAAGGTTGCAACCTTTACAAGAGGGAAAGAATTTTGCTCCGCGGGTCGCGCAGTCGGCTTCGCCTCTGCGTTCATAAGACGCGGCATCAATTACCGTTTGTCAAACAACTATCACCACGCCCTCGTACCAAGAAGCCCCCTTGTGGGGAGTTTCAGAGCTGGCGAGGAAAAAGAACCGCGACAGCGCGGGGGGTTGGGGTCACGTCTTCCTTGGCGGGTTTAAGGGGTGGCTAAGTCCTTCATTCTTCCTGTTTTATTCTTCAGACTTCTTTTCTCATCGAAAACGCTTATCTTATTTCTGTTTCTTCATAACCCAGAAAAACGGCATCGACAAAACATAGGTTATCAAACCAACCGCAGGCGCAACGACTAAGCTTCCCACAAGAAACTCTACACCGGCAGTTGCCAGCATATCAACGGCGCCTATTCCCGAATGCAAAAAGGAGCCGTGCATGATAAGACTGCCGACAGCGATCTCGCCCCAGATGATGAACGGAACCATTGGCGCCGACGAAACGGTTGATCCCAAAAACGCGAGCGGTTTGTTTATCGGAAGGATCGCGCTTAGCCCGATCAGCGAAAGCACCTGGAACCCGTGCCACGGCGTAAGCGCAATACCGACGCCAAGGCCAAGCGACGCCGAAGCTCGGTTTGGCGAAGTGTTGGCGCGGAGTTCATGCAAAAAAAGATTGCGGAGTTTCTGGCCCACGGTGCCACCGGACTCGGCGAGCGCTTCGCGCGGAAGCGTCATGCGCATGGCGGCATATACGCCGTTTACACGCGAGATCCGCATGAAGTCTTTGAACGGGCGGAAATGTGAAACACGCTCGTCTTCGCTTTGGTAGAAAAGACGGATCGGAATCTCGTGAATCGGAAGGCCGCGCCATGCCGACGTGATCAGCAATTCCTGTTCGTATTCGTATTTTCCGCCGTTGATCCCGAAGGCCATGATCGCTTCGAGTGGATACGAGCGGAAGCCACATTGCGTGTCGTCGAGCTTGATGCCGGCGATATATCGATACCAGAAATTTCCGAAGCTGCGGCCGAAGCTGCTTTTGCCGGGAACCGCCACGCTTCCGTCAAAAGGAATGCAGCGGCGACCGATAAGCACAGCCTGCGGATCTTTTGCTATGCCGTCGATGAACGATGGCAAATCTTCGATAAGGTGCT
Organism: uncultured Fibrobacterota bacterium; assembly: GCA_903862805.1. Taxonomy (GTDB): domain Bacteria; phylum Fibrobacterota; class Chitinivibrionia; order Chitinivibrionales; family CAIOZP01; genus CAIOZP01. The sequence goes on along the minus strand of CAIOZP010000496.1, from coordinate 2,845 downwards.
GGCCGTCGGCGTCCATAGTAATCGCATGTGTAAAGCCCGCCTTATATGCCTCTTCGAATGCGACCTTGAGCGCGAAGCCTTTGCCTTTGTTTTTAGGAAGGGTGGAAATGTGGATCGAGTCAATTGCCGCAAGGACCTTGGCGGTGCCGTCGGTGGAACCGTCGTTTACAACGAAGATGTCTGATGTCACGGTCTTTACAGATGCGATAACGGCACCGACTTTGTCGGCGTTATTGAAGGTCGGGATGATTACGCAGATGCGCTGATCGGTCATCAGATTTCCTTGTGGACAGTAAAACACGACTGGACAATATATCTAATGAACAGATTGGATCGAGGCAAAATGTCGAACTCAAGGAAGCGTCATCATGCGAAACAAATCAGATCGATTTTATACAAACCTTTCTATGCAACTGAGGAATTCAGTCGGTGGTTTTCATTTCTCATCGATAACGATCTTTCCCATACTTGAGATATTTGAACCCGTGATGAAATAGAGATATGTTCCGGTTGCAATCTTCGGAATGACAACATCCCGACCGCGTACAGCGACCGGAATCCGTTCTCCTGACAGGGTAAAGAGCGAAAGCCGGATTCCGGCTGGCGGCGGCGACGAGAACCGCATCGAATGTCCGTGTTGTTGCAGGAAAAGTCCGCCTTGCTTTATATGAGAAGGTTTATGTGATATTGATGTCGCATTGCGGGCGGCGGGTTGCTGTTGGGTAACGCAGTGGATCATGCCTCCGTCGGCGTACAGTTGTGTTGCATCAATACCGATGACTTTGCGGTCGGGGTAGATGTTTTGAATTATGGCTTTTGCCGATGAGTCGTTCGCGTCATTGTATGTTGGAACAAGAACGACTTTGTTGGCGACATAGTAGTTCACATAGATTCCGTTGAATTTTGCAGTGGGGATTATCGACTTTGTCAGCGGTACCTCTACAAGATTATAATGATTGCCGTTTCGATTGACAGCTTTCAACAAGGTATCGTATTCGCCGGGATTCAAATAATTCCGGTCATTGAAAACAATTGTGTTGTTTGGTGCAAAGGTGGCAGTTCCATCTATGTGATCGTCGGTGATGTCCTGACCGGCAACTCCCGGCATCCAGATAAAATTACTCACACCAAGGAACTGTGTGAAAAGAGAATCCGCCTGTTGCTGTGTAAGTCCGGGATTGCGGTTTGAATTTAGTATGCAGCTTTTCTTGCCCATGAATGTTCCGTCACTGTCAACCTCGACCGCTCCGCCTTCAAGAGTCATCGATTGTTCGATCACGGGGATACCGAGTGCTTTGCCGACAGAATCAGGGATGAGGCGATCAAGAGAGGAATCGGCATTTCCGCCCCATCCGTTGAAGTTCCAATGAATGATCGCAGGGTTCCCGTTATCGTCGAAAACAAACATCGGGCCGTTGTCGCGAATCCATACATCGTCGGTTTTCCAGACGTGGAAGGTGATGCTGTCCATCGGAACAGACTCTGCGGCGAGCTGGGCCGCTACCACGGCTTGCTGCGAGTCGTTATAGACAATGAGATGCACCCGTTCACCAGGTGCAAGAGCCTTGGTCATTGCGATCCATGTGGCTTGGTATCGTGCCACATGCGTGGCATCCCATCCGTAATCATTGGGCCACTGGAGCCATGTGGCCGAATGGAGACAGGTTTCATCGGGTTTGACATATCCAGCGTTTGCTGCTGCGACGAAGAAAAGGATCAATGCTGCTAATCCGGATTTCATGTATTCCTCCCGTTTGTGCTTGTTCTGCCCGTTTCGCCGAGCCGAATCATCTCTCACAAGAATAACCAATAGCAGGACATATTTCGTCCGTGAAGATAATTTGGGACATTTTCGGAGAAATCATCAATAGTTTGAGTGGAAACTGTCAAACAGCTTTTTGCCGGAAAGCGCTTGGTGTTTCTCCGCAGATTTCCCGAAAAACTTTGTTGAACGTCGATTTGGATGAGAAACCGGCATCAAAAGCGATCATCTGAACCGACCTGCCTTTGTGTGCGGGCGAACCGAGAAGTTCTTTGGCAAATTCTACCCTGAAGCCGTTTATATACCCCGAGAAATTGCACCCCGCAGCAGTATTTATCGCCTGCGATAGTTCATGGGTTCCGATCGAGAGTTTTCCTGAAAGACCGGCAAGGCTGAGTTCCGAATCAGTAAAGAGCTGTTCTGCAAGTATTTTTGCCGTGGCCTTGCAGACGATTTCTTCGGCTTCTTCAGCAGAAAGCGCACTTCGCTGATATTTCGGAGGGTTTTGTATTTCAAGTGCGGTTTGCAGTTTGCCATATTCGTCGGGCATCAACAATACGAAATAAGCTGCCGCAGAGAACCAGAGGGCTGACAGGATTCTCGGAATCATCACATGGATAAATCCACCGGCTCCGGTAACTGCGAAAACAATGTCGTTTGCAAGATCTATGGAGAAAAGCATGGCATAGAACAGAAGGAAATATTGCATCCTTGCGGCAATACTTTTTTCAGTTCCGGATGTGCCGTCTGCCACAGTTTTTCTATATCCCTCAAGAATAAAAGCACAGACCAGAAGATACGTCGCTTCCTGAAATGCCTCCACGGTCCAGTTCCAGTCATAAACGCAGTTTATCACCTTCATTCCCCAGGAGGCTTTGTAGAAACAGGGAAGGTTGTACGACGACACGAAGAAAAGTGCCAGAATCAGGGTCGGAATAGCCTGCATGGCAACGTAGAAAAACGAAGAGCTTCGACCGGCGATGGAGCGCAGATACAGGTAAAGAACAGGGCCGAGCAAAAAAAACAGGGTACTGTTAATCTCTTCGGCAAAGGGAACGAACGATAACCCGGAATTACTGTCAG
>CAIOZP010000495.1 GCA_903862805.1 uncultured Fibrobacterota bacterium | reverse complement strand
TGTTCACATCGAGGTCGTTGGTTGGTTCGTCGAACAGCAGAACGTTGGCGCCGCTCTTGAGGATCAGCGCAAGGTTGAGTCGATTCTGCTGACCGCCAGAAAGTTCGCCGGCCTTTTTCTGCTGCGTGTCTCCTGAAAATCCGAAACGAGAAAGCCATGCGCGGGCATTCACATCGCGACCGCCAAGCGTGATGTTTTCGCTTCCGCCGGAGATCACTTCGTAAACGGTTTTGTCTGGATTGAGTCCTTCGCGGAGCTGATCTATGTAGGCCATTTTAACGGTTTCGCCAATCCGGATAGATCCGCTGTCGGGCTGCTCGTTACCGGTGATCATGCGGAAGAGCGTTGTCTTACCCGCGCCGTTCGCACCGATCACACCGAGGATTCCACCCGCCGGAATATTGAATTCAAGATTCTCGAAAAGCACCTTGTCGCCGTAGGCTTTGCTGACACTCTTGACTTCTGCGACAATGTTTCCGAGGCGTGGTCCGGCAGGAATGAAAATCTCCAGTTCCTTCTCTTTTGATGAGGCATCCTGACCGGCGAGTTTTTCGTATGAAGTAATACGTGCCTTGCTCTTGGCATGTTGCCCCTTCGGACTCATGCGGATCCATTCGAGCTCGCGTGCCAAGATTTTCTCGCGCCGGTTATCCTGCTTTTCTTCGAGAGCGAGGCGGTTCGATTTTTGTTCAAGCCACGAAGAATAGTTGCCCTTCCACGGAATGCCTTCGCCGCGATCAAGCTCCAGAATCCATCCGGCAACATGATCGAGGAAATAACGGTCGTGTGTTACAGCAATCACGGTTCCTTCGTAGCGCTGAAGATGTTGTTCAAGCCATGCGACAGTTTCGGCATCAAGATGGTTAGTTGGTTCGTCAAGCAGAAGAATGTCGGGTTTTTGAAGAAGCAGTCGGCAGAGCGCAACGCGACGACGCTCACCGCCAGAAAGCACACCGATCTTTGTGTCGGGATCAGGGCAGCGCAGAGCGTCCATCGCCTGTTCGAGCTGTGTATCGAGATCCCAGAGATTCTGGTGATCGATCATTTCCTGAAGCTCGCCCTGACGTTCGACGAGACGATTCATCTCGTCATCTTCGAGCGGTTCGGCAAACTTGTCGGAGATGTCGTTGTACTCCTTGACAAGTGCGATTTTTTCGGCGGCACCTTCTTCGACAATATCGCGAACTGTTTTGTTCTCGTCGAGCTTCGGCTCCTGTTCGAGCATGCCGGTGGTGTAGCCCTTCGACAGCGTCGCATCGCCGTTGAAATCGTGATCGGTTCCGGCCATGATGCGAAGCAGGGTTGACTTGCCAGATCCGTTCAGACCAAGCACACCGATCTTTGCGCCGTAGAAATATGAAAGCGAGATGTCCTTTATCACTGTTTTGCCGTGATAAATTTTACTCACGCGGTGCATCGAGTAAATGATTTCGGGCTGTTCGTCGGGCTTCTTTGCCATGAATTATTCCTTGTGGTTGCTTTGTTTTTCTGATTTGCAGATGTGAAATTACATGATGCGAAGAACGACAACCGCAACGCATATCCGACGAAAGGCAAGCTGATGCCTCGCTATTTGATCAAGGTACACTCAATATTCAGCGCCGGGAAAAGTCGCGACAGCCCTGTGTTTTCGTAAGCGACCCACTGCATCCGTGAAGATCGATTTACAAAAAAGTCAACGAGGTGGTTATAAAAATATGGGCGTTTGAGGAAGGAAATCCGCACACTTGACATCTGCGAAAAACTGAAGTCGAAGTAATAGTCGAACCCGGCACCTTTGACGAAATAGAGAAATGTCCGCACAGAAAATCGGTTGCGGTGCGTCGGGTCGATATAGTTGTAAGTCGAGCTGAAATGTGGAACGCGTATGTGCAGAAGACCTTGCGGTGCCAGCACACGGTGCAGCTCGCGCATGGTCTTCGGGCAATCTACGTGTTCAAGAACATCCTGACAAAGAATCTCGTCGAATTCGCAGTCGGCAAACGGCAGCGGACCCGATTCGATGTCGAATACCACATCGACGCCGGAAATATTGGCGCGGTCAAGATTGATCCAGCCGGATTTAATATCGCGTCCGCAGCCGAGATTCAATTTTTAAGGCTCATCTGGATTTCCCTGACAGGCAGAAATGATTCATCCGAGGACAACCCTCGCCCTGCCGGATTCCTTTGCTCTGTACATCGCCTCGTCGGCGCGCTTCACGAAGGTCTCGGGTGTGTCTTCGACTCGTGCCGAGGTGATGCCGATCGAGAGCGTTGTGCGGCCGAACTTGAACGCACCGAACTGTTTCGCAATTCGTTTTGCCACAACATCGGCCTGCTCGGGCGCGGTGTCGGGAAGAAGGATGACAAACTCGTCGCCGCCGTACCGGAAGCCGCCGTCAATATCGGTTCGGATGCAGACGCTGACTATCTCGCCGAGTCCGCGCAACATATTGTCGCCCATCTGATGACCTTCGGTGTCGTTGAGTTCCTTGAAGTGATCGACATCGATATAAATGAGAGAAAGTGGGTGATTGTCGCCATTTCTGACATAACGCTTTAGTTCGCGGCGCACTTGTTCGTAAAAATATCTGACATTGAACAGACCGGTGAGGCTGTCGGTTATTGCAAGCCGGTTGAGCTGTTCGTTTTTGGAAATCAATTCCTGTTCGAGCCGTTTCAGTTGGGAAATATCTTTGGCTGTTACAACATATCCACTGATTGCCTCGGACTCATATTTCATCGGGGCAATGGAGATAGAGATTTTTTTGCGGGTTCCGTCGCGGGTGATTATCTCGGCTTCTTCATTTTTTACGGAGCCGTTTTTCTCAAGCGTTTCGATGATGCTCTTTATGCGCACAGGATCGGTGAAAAAACCGGAAAGCGGATGTCCAAGAACTTCGGTTTGCGACCAGCCGAAATGATCCTCGGCACCGCGATTGAATTTGAACACCAGAAATTCGCGGTCTATCGTGAAAATGATGTCTGTGGAATCCTGCATCACGCTCTCGAAAAAGTGCATCTTCTTCTGTCGCCGGCTCGACGCAAGATTCGCCTTAATCAGAGACTCGGCATAAAGTTCAAGCTCATGAATGTGTCTTCTGAAACGACGGCCTAAATAAATTGAGAGCGCCGTGGGAATAACGGCCGCGATCAATCCGATCGGTAGCCACAGAAACATCATCGAGCCGAAAATCCAGAAAATGCCAGCCGCGCAGACGGTAACAGAAGACCCAAGCACGCCGGATACAACAACCATGCGCGGCGTTATCCGCAGTTTGGGCGGTACCCTGAATTG
>CAIOZP010000494.1 GCA_903862805.1 uncultured Fibrobacterota bacterium | reverse complement strand
TTCAACGGGGGGCATCCATATTTTCTTGGCGGGTTTAAGGATTCTATGTTAGCCAAGTCTTGATCTTTCGACAAAGAGGGCAGTCATTTGTTAGGTTCAAGTTGTTGCAACATGGTGTTGCTGCGAACTCCAACAAAGAGGGCTGCCCATGAAAAAGTTTCAGTCTTTCGTTCTTCAAAACGAAGAGATCTTCATCGGACTGGAGGACTCCAAGAAAACTTGGAGACTTGCCGTCAGATCAGGAAATATCGTTGTTGCGGAAACAGCGATGGAGGCTAAAATCAACGCACTGGAAAGTTATCTAAAAAAACAGTTTCCAATGTGCAAAATCCATTTGGCATACGAGGCCGGCTTCAGAGGATTCTGGCTGCATGACAGGCTTGTGGCCAATGGTGTTGACTGCATTGTTGTTCCACCTAACCGAGTCCACCAAGAGAAATCCAACACTCAGAAAAACGATACCAGAGATGCGCGGCTCCTCGCGGAGATGGCACAGTTCTATCCGCATAAGCGCTGCTTCATTCCCTCTTGTAAAGCTCGCGAAGATCGTGAAATCATTCGCCTGTATCTTTCTGTCAACAACCAGATCATTGCCATGAAAAATCGTATCAGGAAGAAACTTGTCTTTCACGGATTTGAGGAGCACTTCCCTGACAAAACGGCATGGAAAGATTCCGATTATGCAAACGTTGTAAAAACTCTTGCCAACCTCCATTTATCAGAGGCACTCGAATTCTCTTTTGTCAATTTGTGCGAGCAACTCAAACTTTTGCAGGAACGTAAAAAATCCATCCTCAAAAAACTAATCGAGCTTTCTGAAAAACCTGAATATCTGCCAATGGTTGAAATCATGAAATCCGTTCCGGGTATCGGGCCGCTTGTTGCGATAGGATTTATCCTCGAACTTGCTGGTGACATGAGGCGATTCCCAAGACGGGCAAAATGGGGACATTTCCTCGGATTGGCTCCGCGAGATTTTTCCTCTGGTGAAGCTGATCACAAGGGACACATCTCCAGAGAGGGCAACCCAAGAATCAGGGCATGGCTTGTCGAAGCCGCGTGGATCGCTATCAGAAAAGATCCGGTGCTTCTCAAAAAGTATAACGCCGTTGTGAGAAGCTCTGGCAGCGGGAAGAAAGCTATCGTTGCGGTTGCGCATAAAATGGCGCTGAGATGTCGTGCTTTACTGATCAGCGGACAGAAATATCAGAAAGGAGTCATTGAAGGCTAATAAAAATCTTCTCTTATCGAACGGAGATCCTGACGTATTTCCTTAATATCCATGAGTGTATGACGCTTCCAGCCCTGTACGGCATAGCTGTACGTTTTAAGGATTGTCGGCACTCTTTATGCGTATTCGAATTCTGAATAATGAGCCGCTTTGCGAGCTCGAATAGCGGGTTGAAAACGTTCCTCTCTGATTCGGTCACTTTACTATCAAAAAAATTGATGGCTGCTATTGACTTGTCTACATAGCGGGCTGGCTAAGCCCTTCCTTCTTCTTTCTCTCTAAAGCGAGGCAACCGTAAAGCCCCTCCCCCAAAACCCTTTCCGATTATCCCGACCCTGTTTCCGATCTGGGAAAATGCTTTCCGATTCATCAAGGGCTGCTTCCGATTCTAAAAAACAGCTTCCGATTGTCCAAACATGTCTTCCGATTCTCAGAATTGCTTTCCGATTGTGTAAAACACGGCATTTGTGAAAAAAATCACAGCCAGCGCAACGGGATCTGTCGCTTTTTAATCAAGAATCTGGGGTTCTACTCGGTTTCGAGCCGTGCCTTTTTTCCCAGATAGCCGCCGTGGTGACGCAGTCCGTACTGTTCTTTTGTGAATCCGCGTTCTTCCATCAGGCAAAGTGCGATAGCGTCGGAAATGGCGAGCATAACGGTGGTTGACGACGTGGGCGTCAGGCCGAGCGGGCAGGGTTCTTTTATCACGCCCATGTCGATTACTATTGAGCACTGTTCGCGAATGGCCGAATCGGGGTGACTGGTTATTCCTATTACCGTGTCGATGCCGAAATGATGCGCGAGGCCGAGCATTTCGACCACCTCGCGGGTTTTCCCGCTTGTCGAATATGCAAGAATTACGTCACCTTCGGAAAGCAGGCCGAGATCGCCGTGTTCAGCTTCACCCGGATGCAGATAGACCGACGAGGTTCCGGTGGAGCAAAGGGTTCCGGCCATTTTCTGCGCAATGTGTCCGGCTTTGCCCATGCCTGTTGTGATCACACGTCCGCGACATGCGAGCATTGCATTGATTGCTTTGCTGAAATTTATATCAAAAGGAATCGCGAGCATCGCCTCGGCTTCAGCGCGGATTATTTCTTTTGCTCTTGCTGTAAGGTCTTTCATTGTATTTCCAGATCTGCGCCACTCGCGGGCATTTAGTATTATTGCTGTATGACGAAAACAGGAGCCGTTTGATCCGTATGTCATACTTGAGCCGAAAATATACATCGCGAATCATGCTTGTCTGCGCTCTTTGTGCGCTCGCATCGAGCGCCGCTGACAAACCCATGCAGAAGCTTGTTTTCGGAGAACGCGAAATTGCCGGGCGCATCAGACGGCCGCAACTTGTGATGATTTCAGCCGATCAGCGGCCCGTATTTGAACCCATGATGATGACCGCATCGAAACCAGTACCCGGTGATCACAGCACCGCAATC
>CAIOZP010000493.1 GCA_903862805.1 uncultured Fibrobacterota bacterium | reverse complement strand
TGTACAGGTACACGGTCGTTTTCATTCCGGCGGGAAGTCCGCTGATCATGAGCTTACCCGATGCGAATCTGACACAAAGATTTTTCCCTGCGATCATTGTGTTGTGAACTATTCCGACAGGAGCGCTGAGCGGAACAGGAGCCTCACACCATCTTACAAGATTCTTCTGCGTGACAAAACGAACTTCTGGTTTTGACAGGGCATAGTCAATAAATCTCTCCATAGCGCCACGCATCTGAAGAACCGTCGCATTCGGAGGAACATGTGCCGACTGTCCGTTCCAGTTGGTATCTCCTTCTCCATCGTAACCCAAGGTGTCGTAAAAAATGCAACTGTGCATTCCGAAGCAAAACGGAGCACGATTACCAGCAAGTCTCTGCTCAAGAGAATATTTCATAGTTGCAAGGAACTGTGCGCTGTCCATTCTCATGCCGCCGTAGTTGCTTGACCACATGTTGTAATCCAAGCCGGTGATTTTTCCGGTCAGCGTATCAAAAAGCTTGTTGACAGTGGCGGTGTCATATTTCGTTGGAGAATAGGCCGGTATGGAATCAAAAAGCTGCTGCCAAATCTGATGGCGCAATGTCGGAGGAACGATAACACAGTAGGAAGGAGCTTCCCAAAGACCAGGATAATTTCCTACATGTACCTTTATGGTAACAGTTGTGTCATGTCCAGAAACGGTGTAAGTGCTGTCGTAAGTAGCTTCCGATGCGATGTCGGAAGGAGCTGGGCCATTGTCCAATGTGTATGGCCAAACGAAATTTGTTCCGTCGGTTGTGGAGTCAAGACCACTCTGAATCGAACAGTCATAGAGATAATTCAAAGAATCGATGACGTGGAAAGTGTTATCACCGTAGGCAAGATACGGTGTCCGGAATCCGAAAAGAGTATCATTGATCCCAACGGCCTTGAGATCGCTTGCTGCGCCAGTTATTTCTGTTACCCAGCCAGCAACAGTTGTATTTGATCCAGTACCATGTGTTCTGGTATGGTTGCCAAGTTCGTTGCCGTCGGTACTTGCCTGTTTGAACGCCGTGACCAATAGAGCCGCGGTGTCACTGGTGTTGTCGGTAATGTCATAGGCATTGTTTGTGTTGACATAAAAAGACATGCGAGCTGGTGCGCCGTCATAAGTTGCAGTCTGGACGGTTGATTCCGTCTGGTTGACCTTGCTGCGGATATAGTTTATCAGCCAGTTAAAACCGGCGGGAAAATAATTGTCATCAGAACCGAGGCAGACAAACTGTGGCGTCACGTTGACATCAAAATTTCCTGGATGAACTCTCGCGGGTGCAACACTTGCAGCCAGCGACACAGATGCCGCAACGGCAACCGCTGCAGCGACAATAAATTTCTTCATAAAACCCTCCTGAGAAAACAAATATCTTGCATTATAGAAAACTAATTTTTGCGCAGAGTCATAGTGCAACTTATACATAATGTTAATCATAAATCGCATTTTCCGGCATCTCGTCGATAGTCTGATTTATTTTCCATTAAAAAAATTATTCGCCTGTGAAGGTTTGCAAACAACGAACAGGGGGTGATCTGTGCGTGTCTTTCTCTTTTTAAATCAAGAACTCAAAAAGTAAGGAGAGCCGAAACTCTCCTTACCATAAACCGATTACTCCTTAGCCTACCCTTATCGGACAATCGAAAACGCCGCTCGAATCGGTGCTTCTCCGGCTGTTGAAAGAATCGCCGAATAAAATCCCTGCGCAATATTCAGCGACGAGATTGCCACGGAATTTACGCCGACACCGATTGCTCGAATTGCAACAACTGATCCGCGCATATCGACAATTTTAAGCTCGCCGGTTTTCTTCATTGTCGGAAAACTGAGCAGGCCGCCTCTGCATGACATCATTGACTGCGCACGAAGCTGTCCCGCCTGAACCTGTATCGGATTTATTGCCTGGCCATACAGCATTCTGTGATCGTTGGTCCATGCCGAAGATGCACCGGCATACGAGGTTTTCCGGAGGGTCAGGACGATAAGAATTTCGCCGGTGTTGCTTCGGGTGAAATTGTCAACGGTTGTGTCGTTTACCGAATAGTTTGTGTCGGTCAGGATGTTGCCGGATGCATCGTAGGAAAAGCCCTGGCGTTTTTCGAAATGCCAGCCGACGCTGTCTGTGCCGCAGGTTTTAGTCAGCATTTTTCCGTGAGAATCGTAGGTCGCGCTGTCGATTGAAATACTTGTAAACGGTGCCTTGCTGTCTTTTCTTACGATGGCATTTCCGGAGGCGTCATATTTGAGACTGTCGTATTCTGAGAATATGAATTTCGCGGTGCTGTCCATCGCCCACGAATGAACAGATGTCATTCCGTGCGACCCTGCAAGCGAGGTGTCGCGTCCGTAAACCAAGGTGGCAAAGCCGGTCTGCGTCTGGTTCCCCGGATATGTAACAGATGTCCACGAATTGGTGTCTGTCGTGTATGTCCTTACCCCTTTCATAAGTGGAACGTAAGTAACCGTTGCACCGGATGAAGCTGCCATCCATGTTTCTGCGCTTTCTGTATGCGTAACACCGCTTGTTGTTTCCACATCGTGAACTTTGTAGAACGGTGAGGTTCCAAGGTAGTAGGTGTATGTTGTGCAGGCCGATATGGATGGCTCGGCAACAACCATACTAGAAATGGTGGCGGGATTTGCGGGGGTAACGCCGTACATGCTGTACGTACAAACTGCCGGAAATCCATCAATAGTTGTATCGTTTGTTCGTGCGGTAATCGTCCAATTCTGACCGTCCCAGTTCTGCTCGATAGACGGCACCATGGTTGACTGTCCTGTCGAATCGGTGAACTGCGCCACAAGATCGAGCCCGGCGGCTTTGGCAGGATTTCCGGCGGCGGAAATGATCAAGCCGGTGATCAGTGACGAAAGAAACATCTTGCCGAAAAAATTCTTTCGTCGCACATTTGTCTGGCGCAGACGCATTCTGACGGGCATTTCTGCCTTGAGGGACTTGGACATACTTTCTCCTTCTGTAGTTTTGGCATCCGGTACAGAGTTGCCTGTACTTTCGGGAATAACATAAAAAATGAGTTTTCTAATAGCGTCAGGTGCTCGGTCAGCGGCACGGGGAAGCGGTGAATGACACTTGGTTTTGTTTTTCATCATGAGATCAATATAGCTGGAAAAGAAGAAAAACAAACGTGGTGGAGAAGTGTTTCCGTTGTCTGTTTGGCAACGGCGCTTAACAAAAAGGGACACATCCGAAGATGCATCCCTCCAAAAAACCGTGTCAGGAAAAACTATTTCTTGACGCAGGTGCACTTTCCGGCACAGCCGGACTTGGCACATTTTTCAGCACATTTGCAGGAATCGCCGCATGTGCACTTGTCACCGGAACAGCATTTGCATCCCTTCACACAACAGTCGGCGCAGGCTTTATCCTTGCAACATGAAACCGAAGAAGCTGTCTTCTTGTCGCATTTACAGGAAGACCCTTTGGCTCCGCAAGCGCACTTTTCGCCGCAAGCGCATTTGCCATCGGCGGTTTTGCATGGGCACTTGCCTACGCATGTGCAGGCTCCGCTTGAATCGGCACATGTTACAGCGGCACCCTTGCCAGCCTTTGATGCGCAGCAGGCATCAGCCGCGAATGAACTGAATGAAAGACCGAGAACCAGTGCCACAGAAGCAAAAATCGCAGAAATACGCATAACACATTCCTCTCAAAAAAGTTGTATCAGATTCAAATATGTAAAACGAAAACGCTGAACGCGGACTGCCCGCTACAATCAAATGCGGAGCGGCTGAAGCAGGCGTGAAATGGTCGGCGAATCAACCGTTTTACTGCACGTCATCACTGGACATCTGCCGGCTGATATTCCCGAATATCCTGGGCAGAGCGGAATCGCATCGGGAAGATTCAATCCACAGATCACCGCATCAATGCGGTCGAGAGAGGTGTTCGATGGATCAATCGGCTGCGGCTCGCTGTGTTTTTCAGGAGGATGACAACAACAGGCCATCGTGCAGCGTCCGTCACCGCAACAGCATTTGCAATGATGCGACAGCTTTGAATTTGACGGGGAACACTGAGCGCTGGCTGTACGTGAAAAAGCGATCATCGGAATCATAATCTGAACCGCGATCATCAGTATTGCAAGTAATCTGAATTTCCGAATTGCCACGCCAGTTTCCTGTCGTTATCTGTGCAGGTTTCAATCGTCACCGGATCAATATACAAAGCTTCGTGGCATCTTGCAGAAATATTGCAATTGCGCGGACGATCCTGTTCACATCGGTGACCATTTCGCTTATTTGCCAATAAGCAGGCGATTCCGGATATAAATTTGGAACAGTAATCCGAAATCCGGATAGTCGGTTTTCAAGGAGCGGAATATGTTCAGAAGAATTCTATCGGTCGGACTCGTTTGCGGCTTTGCGTTTGCCGCCTGCGCCGACAACGAAATGGACGATCTCGTCAAGATGGCGAAGGCCGGAGTTGACGACGAAGTAATGCTCGCGTATGTCAATTCGGCACCTCCCGACACATACCGCCTTTCATCCGATGACATCGTAATGCTGAAAGATCTCGGCGTGTCATCCGATGTGATTACGGCCGTTCTCAATCATGAAAACGGAGCTGCTTCAAAGGCGACGCCGCTGATTGCCGACACCACAAAAGAGGTTCTTGCGCCGACACCGAAAACTCCACCGCCACCGCTGCCCGATAATTTAGATGAATCGTATTTCTACGATGCACTTCAGCCATACGGAAACTGGGTTGCGATAGATGGCAGCTGGTGCTGGGTTCCCAATGCATCGACAATGGATCCCGATTGGCGCCCTTACGCGACGCACGGTCACTGGGTCTGCACTGATTGGGGTTGGGCATGGGAGTCCGATTATACCTGGGGCTGGGCACCGTTCCACTACGGTCGCTGGCATCACAACCCCGACTACGGCTGGGTCTGGACACCGGGAACACAGTGGGGCCCTGCATGGGTGGTCTGGCGCTGCAACGACAATTATTTCGGATGGGCACCTCTGCCTCCGCAGGCATGTTTCGATGATCGAGCCGGATTCACATTCCGCAACCATTCCTCCGGTGGCGATTTTGATTTCGAGCTGGGTCAGGGAGACTATTTCTTTGTGTCGTCCTCGCATTTCTGTGACGGCAATGTATGGGTATCCCGTGCACCAGATCAGGAAGTGGAGGTTTTCTACCACAAAACGGTCGTGATCAACAAGTACGATGTCGATGCAAGCCAGAGAATCATCAATCGTGGCCCCGATCCGCAACGCGTTTCCAAGCTCGTGAAGAAGAAGCTGGTTCCAATTCCGATCGTGGTTTCAGCCAGCCCGCAGAGCAAAGGTTCCGTGGCGGGACATACTCCGCAGATGATGGTCTTCCGTCCGACAATTCACCCCGGCGCAAAGCTCACTCCAGTGCAGGTGAAAGCAAAGTCTGTCGCTGTGGCACCGGCATCTGTTCCGGCAAAAATGCCTAAGGCAATTCCGGTGGACAAATCAAAGAACGCAAGAATGGATGCCGCGGCTCAATCGGCGTTGGTGAAACATCGCAGTGACGCCGATGCGGCGGAAAAGGAGCACACGCACCTCGAACAGGCGGCAAAGGCTGAAAAGGAATTGAAGAAGCGCGAGGAACTGCAAAAGGCCGCCGATCTTCAGAAGAAAAAAGCCGACACCGCACGTTCGAAGCAGAAGCACGCCGAGAAATTCAAGAAAAGCCTGACTGAAAATCCTGATGACGTCGTTCCGCCTGATGAAGAAAAGAAGGTGGAAAAGAAGGATAAGATGGATAAGAAGATGAAGGCGGAAGAAAAATAGGTTTTTTT
>CAIOZP010000492.1 GCA_903862805.1 uncultured Fibrobacterota bacterium | reverse complement strand
GTTTCGCTTCAAGGCACCGATAGAACTTAATAGAGATTGAAAGCTGGTGATTAAAATGCGTATCAGTCCGGTACAAACACAAATAATCAATGAGATCCGCAAGAGTGATCCTGCCGCGCGCAAAGCCGATGCAGCGAAGAGCTCTTACGCTTCAAAAGGAACCGACAGCGTCGGCCTTTCCGACAGCGCGCGGAAGCTTTCGACCTCTGCCGCCGACACCAGTGCCGCAATTGCCGGAATGAATGCCGCTCCCGAAATCCGTCAGGACAAGATCGACGAAGTGAAAAAGAAAATCGAGAGCGGATACTATAATACACCCGAATTCACAGACAAACTCGCCGAGAAACTCGCAAAGGACTTCAGCGGAAATTCGAACGCCTGACCGGTTTATGATGTTGTGATAGAAAAGAGGAGGCTACGGTTTCCTCTTTTTTTATGAGCATCATTCTTTACAAACAAAGACGACCCTGTCTGCATTGCCAAGAACAATTTCACCTGGATTCCTGCCTGATCCAATTGCAGATTTGCCACCAAGAATGGAAAGACTGGTGGAGTCAATTGCCGTCAGGAAGCCGCTGGGATCTCTGTAGGTTAGATAACCCTTTTGCAAAAGCCATATTCCGCTGGCAATTTTGTCGGGAACAATTCCACGAAAGGCAAGAGCGTTCTGCAGATGATCTTCAGCGGCATCGCGCCTGTAATTCCAAAGGATTGCAATAGTATCGATCGCGACACAGAACACAGAATCGTTCAGTGGGTTCGCATATTTTATTGCCTTTGAATACCCGGAAAACTCCTGCAATGTCGTGCTACTCGACCATACTCCGTTTTGCAAGAGCCGTGTTTCTCCGATGGATGTACCTATCAATGCAGTACCACTGTCGAGTCCTGTTATTGCAGTGATGTTGCCGATGATCCCAGATGGTAGTGGAATGGAATACCATTTCGTTCCATCTGTGTGAAAAATTCCAGTGGAGGTTGCGCATAAAATACCGGTGTTGTCAGAGCCTATAGCGGTAATATCATTACCTGTAAGTATGGAATTTGTAGTGTTGTAGATCTGTGCGTTCGATGCCATGCTCAATATCAAACCGCTGTCTGATGCAGCCCAGATATTTGTTCCGGATGCAAACATGCTACCGATGGTTGTTCCGGGGAATGATTTTGTTGCCCAGCCGCCAGCATTTGATCCGCGGATTATTGTTGAAGCGCAGGAAAAGATCAGCATGCTGTCAGGCGTGGCAATTACCGACGCCAAAGAATCAAGTGTCAAATATGCGGTATTGCCAGTTGCTGTTTTCCAGTGGAACCCGTTTGATGCCGTAACCAGCGATCCGGAATCCACCGCAATATTTCGTCCGTTGACTACAATGATATTTCCGGAAGAATCGAGGGATACAAGTTTTGGCGTTATGCCGGATGGAACCGGAAGGCTGTCAGTGGCAAAAAACGGAGTGCCGGGAACGGCAAGAAGTGCAGTCGCATTGTCGCCTCCGACAAAACCAAATGGGCGCGCCTGAAGATCGATTCGCATGTTGGAGTTGGTCAAAACGGTGTCGATTATTGTGCCGTAAGTTCCACTGCTGTCAACCAATGTTATTATCATTATCCCTGCGTGTTCGGCGACCGCGTAGAACTGCCCATTTACATCGGTGACTACCGGATGAAGCACATGCCCGTTTTGTGGGATATAGCCGGTGTCAAGTATGTACAGTTTTGCATGAGACAGTGGTTTCCCGTTTTTTGTTGCAGTACCGGAAATACATGGATTTCCGGCAGTGCTGGAACTTCCATCGCTGACAAGGGAACTGCATCCGCAGATAAATAGGGCAGACAAAATTATCAGCGGGCGGCGTATCATTTCTGAATCTCCGCGAGTGGAAACATCTGCAAGTTCAACTGAACAACACTGTCGGCATCTTGCGCATCTTCACCTACAATTGACTCAACCTCATGTCGGAACCGCTGAATTGCTCCCTTGATCTTTTGCTGCCCGTCTGCTGAAACACTCATAGAAACACTTGAGATGTCGCGCTGATCAGAGGGAAACAGATCCATTGATTCAGCGGCGCGCAAAAGCATTTGCCGGTGGAACTGTCGAAGGAAAAATCCGGGGGCTTCATCGCCGGTTGTAACCTGCTTTGATGTAAGAACAAGCCTTCCGTCGGGAGCTGCTTCGATGAACTTGAGTTCTTTCAGCAGTTTTATAGCATGAAAGGCTTCGCTACGGCTTATGCGCGGCCTAAGCATGGAACCGAGGCGGTAATATCCGTCTTTGTCTTTGGGATTGAATTTCACTACATTGAGCAGTTCGCGTATCGCAACAACCGACCAGTTGGAAAAATAGGCGTGTTGCTTTTCTTCCAGCTGTGCGACTGATTTTTCTGCTCTGATTGATGCAATGGTTCCGAAAATCTTTTCACGTTCCGACTGGGATTTTGATTGATCGAACCTTACCAGAAGTGAAAAGTATTCCCCTTCTTCCGGAGGTAATCCGATTGCGGAAATCACTCTCGGGATCGTCGGCTTTGCAAGATTCCGCGAACCGTCAATAAGCCACATGAGAAAATTTGCTACTTTCACATCTGCGGCAGCAGCGAAGGAACGGTAGGAGAATCCCTTTTCATGTTTCTTTTTGTGCTGATAAAAATCAGACAGGTAATTCCGGTATGATATGTAGCTGTATATTGATTTCACGCAATAACCGCCCCGAAGTTTATTACAATTCAAACCGGTGCAGCACGCTACGCTGCTTTCCTTACTAAAATAACTTCACGCAGGATAAAACCATTGTGAAATTATTGTGAATACTACTTAGGCGAGCTGCCTGCATGATCTTATATTAATATATCCATAAAACCGCAATATATCTACAATTATCATGGTCATGGATATAAATACGAGACAAGAAATAAAATTTCGTGCATTATTTAAGAATACGGTTATATTATTCTTAGCCGGGCATAAAACAATAGGAAGGATGTGTAATATGATCGGGAAATTGGGTTGGATTGTCACATTTGGGTTATCGTCGGTGTTTGCAGGAAGCTCATATGCTTCAGTTGCGGATACGGTTCTTCCGCCGGGCGATACGATCCCGCACACTACGGGACTCATTGTCACAGACAATTACGGCAAAGCGTGGAACATCGACAGTCTCCTTAGCAAAAACAAGGTGATTGTATTGAGTCAGACTTGGTCTGGTTGAGCCTGCGTAACCTGCGGGGCAGGCGATCAGAATACTTTCGAGAAATTCGGTAATGACACACAGGACGTTGTAATGTTGATGGTGGATGTAGATCCGGCAGACTCATACGAATCGATAATCAATGTGTATTCAGTGAGTTCGATGATGACGCCGACGATACCGTTCATTACAGGGAATCAGGGAGTGACATTTACTCAGTTGCTCTCAGGATACTCTGGAGGCAACAATTACAATTGCGGCGGAATACTGGATGTGATAAGCCCGAATCGTTCGTTTGTTGAGACTGATATCAGCGAAGCAAGCGCAGATGTTGCGATTCAGTCGGCGCTGGACAGCCGTCCGGCAATTTCAATCAAGTCAACTGCAATTAGCAACCAAAGCCAATTAGGAATATTCTCCGTTGCGGGAGCAAGAATTGATTTCACAGTTCCACAAAACGGTAAATATGACTTGTCGATTATTGGTGCAAACGGAAGGCTTGTCGGCGTTCATCAGATGACTTGCCTCGCCGGAAGAAATTCTGTGAGCCTCGGCAAAATCGCGCAAGGGGCATACATCGTAAGGATAGCCGGATCTTCGGGCGTGATTTCACGGATCTGCACCTTGAGGAATTGATTACCTACCAAAATTCAGAGGGGATTTTTTATGCATCAGTTTTCACGTTTTTTAATGGGCCTGATTGTCGCCGCAGGAATGTCACAAGGCCAAACATCATTGACAAATGCTGTCGATTTCACTGCAAATGACGCATATGGGAATGTGCAGCATCTTCAGTCGTATCTCGATTCGGGCAAGTACGTGCTTCTCGAATTTTCTGCCACCACTTGAGGAGGTTGTCAGGCTCAGATCGTGTATCTGAATAAAGCGTTCGAGGATTACAATTACAACAAAGCGGGGCTGATAGTTCTGTCCGTTTTCTTTGATGGATCAGACGCGGATCTCAGAGCGTACGATTCTGCCAAAGCTGGCATGAACGATGGCGGCACTCCGGTGGAATATCCGTCGATCGCTGGCAGTTCGGGCGGTGCTGCAATTACAGATACTTTCGGTATCTGTTCGCATCCGACAACCATACTTATTGCTCCGGACGGAAACATTGTCGAGCCGGATATTTGGCCAGATGATGTAAAAGGCTTTGATTCCACCCTGGCGCTTTACAGCATTTCAAAAACAGTGACTCCGATACGTTTCGGGGGGAACTCGTTTGATAAAAAATGTTCCGCAAAAAAGCTTTCATACAGAAGCGGCAATTTTCTGGTATCGCTTGATGCATCCTCCGTTTGTGAGTTGAAGGTTTTGTCACTTGAAGGTCGCCTTTTTGCCAGACGTGATCTGGGCCAACATGCTGCCGGTATTACTTCACTGCCCATCGGACAACTGGGTCTGGCATCGGGCGCGTATGTGTTCATGCTGAAAACTGACCGTACAGAATATGCGCTGCCGGTCGAGGTGAAGTAGAGCTCAAGTTGGCACTTTCGCATATAGGTTTTTCTTGGATTAAGACAGATGTTGTCAAAAAAACAGGAGGTTAATTATGATAAAAAAACTGGTGCTCACGGCAATGTTTGCCGGACTAATGTCAGCAGCCTTTGTCGGCACAGCAAAAGCCGCAGCTGGCGACACGATTCCTCACGAGACGGGGCTTGTTGCAGTAGATGCGGACGGAAACTCGTGGAACATAGACAACATCCTCGATTCCAACAAGGTGCTGGTTGTTCTCAACACCTTTGCCGGTTGAGGCCATTGTACCTCCGGCGGGATCGGAGTAGAAAATGTTTACACCAAATTCGGAAGCAATTCCAAGAATGTCGTAATCCTGTTTGCCGATATTTCTTCAAGCGATACGAAGGATGCCATTCTTGGGGCATACGAAACCAATTCGCAGATGGCGGCACCGACTTTCCCGATTGTTCTTGGCACGGATGGATCGACATTGGCGGCATTGTTCAATGGCTATTCGGTTCCGGCCATAGTTGGCGAACAATGGTCAAATCTGGGCGGAGTTACATGGGTTGTCAATCCGGACCGGTCGTACACTCAGATTGATTCTTATGAGGAAGATCCCTTGACCACAGGGATCCAGACTGCCGTTGACAATCTTCCGGTGGTTCCTATCTGGCAGAATGTGTCTTTGTCTCAGAGTGGTATTGGCATTGTGTCAGCAAAGGGATCTGGAATCAGATTCACCGTAAATAACAGTGGAGTTTATGAAGTATCGTTGTTTGCCGCAAACGGGAAATGTCTTTCAATGAAGAAGGTGAATTGCGCAATTGGTTTGAGCCACGTTGATTTCGGCACGATAGCAAACGGATCGTACCTTGTCAGGATCAAAGGAAACGGCGCAAGTTTGTCGAGTGTCTTTTGTGTCTCTGCTGAAAACAGATGATCGTAAGCGAAAATTTCCCGTTTCGGATTTAATATCGGATCAGCCGGATCAACTTGAATCAACCAGAATGGTTTTCCGGCTAAATAAACCTCTTTTGCAGAAAGGAAAGAGATGATCCTGAAATCTCTGTTATCCATCGTGGCCGCGGCGGTCATGGGTCAGGCCGTTGC
>CAIOZP010000491.1 GCA_903862805.1 uncultured Fibrobacterota bacterium | reverse complement strand
CAATAGTACATGTAAGTCTTACGCAGTCGCCTTCGGTTCCAATTTCTACTGGGCACCAGAACATCGACCAGCTCGTGGTTCCGGCGATGACTCTTCCGAGCAACACACCACTTCTTGCTGGCTCGGTTTCCATTCACGACAGCATGGCACCGGTGATCATTTCTGCCACGTTGCATCAGGGGGTTAGCGGTTTAGCTGTAACATCTGACACGATTTTCTTTAATCTGTCGGAACCGCTCGTTAGCCGACCGGCACTTTCTGGAACTACGCCATTGCTCTTCCGTGATGCGGCAAGTGCACAGATTACCGCGACTATCGATAGTGTCAAAGGTACCGATACCACCTACACGGCGATAGTGACACATGCGACATCGGCGGCATTAGTGACGGGCGACAGCGTTGATCTCGCGGCGTCTGCCGCAGCGACGGATGCCTCCTTCAACGTACAGAACATGAACACGCATTATGTTCCGTTGAACGTCTTGGTTCACCAGATCAACTATGGCGTCATGGTCGGACCCACTCCCGCCCGACGTGATACGGTTGCCTCTACCGAATTCCTGAATTATCTAAATTCTATTGGGGTACCCGTCGATGATCCTTTGAGCCCGGTGACTATGATGATAATCCAGATGACAAACGGGTACGATGCAAATGCAAAAATCTCGATTGACATGACGATCTACGATCCGCTTGGGCGAATTGTACGCAAGCTCAGCCGGGCCGATACCTGCATGTCTCTGCTACCGCCGTCGAGCAACGGTGTTATTGGAATAGCCTGGGATCTGAAAAACACCGACGGCCGCATAGTCGGTTCAGGTGCCTATCCGGCCTTTGTCAGGATTACCCTGAAACAGGTCGGACATGCTCCGGTGGTGGACAACCGGAGAGTGATGTTTGCGGTAAAGTAGATTTGCCGCCAAGTAAAAAAAGTAACCAATGAGGAGGCCCCCTATGGCGTTTTTCAAGCGTATTTGCACCGCGATACTCGCGCTTGCAATTCCGGTTCTGTCATCGCAGGTATGTTCGATACATTATACCGTCGATCCATCGACTTTTGTCGGACACACACCGGTTGTACCGACGAATATTGTCTCGCTTTCGTCTTCGGTACATATTGATCTTGGCGCTGGACAGCTTTCCGAAGGGTCTGCATCGGCTTCAATTATGTTTGTGATTGACAACTCGGGAAGCATGGGAACAACCGATTCCACCGGACAACGATTCATTGTTACGCAGAAGCTTCTCGATACTTTGCAGAAGATGTTGCCGGGCGTAACCGTCGGCCTTTCTGTGTTTGGCTCTGATCTTTGGTTTGCTCCCACAGATTCTCCGTACTTTCACTCTTGTCAAAGCTACAGCACAACTGCCGCTCCCGGAACAATGCATGCAGGCGGATATGTTCCTCTATTGAAACTTGATTCGGTATATGCAAACTACGGTGGAAAAACAGGGCTTGAAATACTGAAAAACACACTGTTGACTGATACTGTTGGCGGTGTTGTCGATTTGCTTTACCAGCCACCAGCAAGTCTCAATATTTCCACTTCGACAAATATTCCCGCGGGATTTGATGGGGCACGTGATGCCATGAAGGCCTCGACTTTTGCTAAGCAGAACCAGTTTGTAATTTTCTTTTCTGATGGCGGAGCGAATGAACCGGCAAATGATGCTATTGAAAAAGATCGGTTTAAATACGGTGACAGTATTCCGACCACATTTACCGTTTTTTTTGATACTGCGGGAGGAACGGCATACGTACCGGATAGCATCAAAACTATGACCACCAATATTCAGAATAACTTGTATTCAATTGAAAACCCGTTAAGCAGTGCCACCCCGATAACCTCAGACACGCTTATGTCCTTCATGCTAAACACAATCATAAAGACTATACAGGCAAGTGTCTCGGTTACGCCAAACCAGCTTACTGTCAACGGAGTTCAAACGACCCAGTACGACGCCAACGGCGATTTCGTTTTCTCGAAGATGTTCCCCTTTCAGGCCGCCGACAGCACTACTTTTAATTTTGCCGGCTCTGGTACTATTAAGAAGGACACAACCACAGTTGACACCAGTTTTAATTTCACATTTGCCATTGCCAGAAGTGCAACTGTCACATCCCTTCCGCCTAACTTCACAAGTGCCTGTTGGGAACGTTCGCTTGTCGCCCAAAGTGCTGGTGCGCTTGTTACGAGCCTTAACGGAACCGAAGATTCTTTGAAGATTATTTTCCATGCGCCGCCAAGCCTTGTTTATACTTATGTAGATGTCCCGATCGATATAGTATCCCGCGTTGCTCCTGTAGATGCCGAGCATGTAATTATGCTGCCGACCGATTTATCTGACACAATGTTCACGGCAACCTTGCCCTTGCATATTGGTGCTGGAGCCGGATCCAACGGGGTAATCGACCGCCAGCGTGTCGATACTTTGGGGATTTCATTCACTAACCCCGAGCTTCCACTTGACACGCTGAACATTCTTCTGCCGTGTGTGGCAGGCCCGCAGATCACGATCAATTCTGCAGCGTTCCATAACAATGTTCCTGCTTCACCTGACGGGCATATAACGGGTTTATCGCTTGTTACATCAAGTGCTGTCAGCCTTCTTGATACGGCGCTACTTGATACTTTGATACAAAATGCGCTACCGAAAGATAGATTTCTGCGGGTTACGGGAATGACGATCAACGGAACTTCAATTTACGTTTCGTTGTACGATTCGGCTGCAACGGTTTTTACGGGGCATGGGGCAAACGATGTGCTGACGGTTGGTAGCATTATAGATCTTGCCAACTCGACACAGTTGCTGCCGTCAACAGTGACGATAGCTGATAGCATGGCACCGGTAATAATCAGTGCGTCGCTGCATCAGTTCACCAAAATGACGAGCGTTTTCGATACTCTTGAGGCCGTTTTTTCAGAGCCGTTATTAGGCGATACTGCACTCGTAGGAACTCATCCGCTTCATTTCAGAAATGCGCTCGGGCAGGACTTCAGTGTGACACTGAAGATGATTAGCGGAATCGGCAACACACGTAAAGCGGAAGTGATCGGGCCATATGTTGGGCTATTCAATGCGGGTGACAGCGCCAATCTGGCAGGCGAAGGATTAGCCACCGACAGTCTGGGGAATATCCAGAATATGGATACCCGCTATGTCCCTCTCAATATCTTTGCGCCTGTTGGCCCGAGTATTTCTGTGGTGGCGGCCGCTTTCCGTGATGATGCTCCGGCATACCCTGACGGCAGAATAACTGGCATAACGCTTACGATATCCGATTCAGTCCGTGCTGTCGATTCGACAATATGGCGCGGAATAATTGCTGCCGGACTTCCTAAAGAAAGAGGATTGACGGTTACAGGCGTTTCGGCTTCTGGTGTAGTGGTGTATGCTTCGCTGTTGCAATCAGACACAGTGCCGATTTTTACCGGACATCTTGCTTCTGACACGATGGCTATTGGCCCGGTGTTCCTTACCGATGCATCATCGCTGACGCCAGGTGTTGTAAATATTGTTGACAGTATGGCACCGGTTATTATTCAGGCTACACTATACCAGTATGTCAACGGAACAAAGCGTATCGACACCATAGAAGCGGTTTTCTCCGAACCGCTTGCCGGCGACACGGCGAGCTTCGGGGCAAATTTCCTTCATTTCAGAAACAAAGCCGGAGTTGATTCCCTTTATCCGATCACTATGCTCTCCGGAACAGGTGTGACCAGAAGGGTTGAGGTCAATAATCCTGGGCCAAATACCTTCCATTTGGGTGATAGTGTTGACTTGGCCTCCGAGGGATATGCCGCGGATGATCAAGGGAATGTTCAGGGCATGAACACACGGTTTGTCCCTCTTAAACTGATTCCACCTAAGGTAACTATAACCGTACAAGTTGGGCAGAATCCCGTTGACCGGACAATTCCGGTAACAACGGCTCTACAGAATTATGCTGAGTTACTTGGTGACACGCTTGATCCAAATAAACCCGCGACAGTTCTATTTATAAATGCTTCCAGTTTCGATAACGGGACGGTTGCGGATATTGATATGATGGTATGCGATCCGCTCGGAAAGCTTGTTAAAAAGGTATCTCTTAAAGGCAGGCCGGAAGTATTGAATCCCATCGACGGGACTGGAGGCTATGGGCTTTCATGGGATTTGACCAATTCAAATGGACGTGTTGTATCAAGCGGATTTTATGCGCTATTCATAAAGATAGCTTCTACGAATAGCTCCGGTGGGAAAAGCACAGAGACCAGACAACTGATGATAGTTGTCAAATAAAGATTTCGCAGAATACTTTACTGTAATAGGGGCTGTCTCAAAACGAGGCGGCCCTTTTTATTGTTCCCACACCATAGTTCGACGCCCTTCAAGCCTAACCAGCAGCATCAGCTATTGTTTCTTCCACCGAGTCTCGAAGAGCTGTAAGCGTTGTGCGCAGAGAGGAGAATGTCACAAGAACAAAAAGGATCGAACAATCGAGGTGAACCACGAGCAGTGTTGTCAGAAGCTTTGGTGAAAGCGAGGT
>CAIOZP010000490.1 GCA_903862805.1 uncultured Fibrobacterota bacterium | reverse complement strand
GCCGGTTTCAAGAACTACATCAAAACCTATCAGACCGGTGCGAAGGTCAGCACAGCGCTGTTCAAGCTCGGTCTGGTGTACGACAAACAGAGCAAGCGCAAAGCTGCCGAAGCTCTCTGGCAGAAGCTGATCGAACAGTTCCCGCAGTCCGAAGAGGCGGCAATGGCCAAACAGAATCTGAACAGCCCGTTTGTTCCTTCGAGTGCGAAATGACCTCACCCCGGACTTTGTCCGGCCCTCTCTTCAGAGAGGGTATTTGTTCCCTTCGGGAGCGGGGGAAACAAGAAGATGCTCCAACAGCAAGCTCCCCTTCTCTGAAGGAGAAGGGGCAGGGGGGATGAGGTTACGCGAAGCGTTTCTTAGTCAGCAACATAGCCTCTTTTTTTAATGAACGGAACCGACATGAAAAATCTCGCAGGAAAATGGGCTCTGGTCACTGGGTCGAGCCGAGGCATCGGCAGGCAGATCGCCGTCGGCCTTGCGAAGCTTTCGTGTAACGTGATCCTTCACGGCAGAAGCGTCGGCAATTGCGCCGATACACTCGCACTTGTCAAGGATCATGGTGTAGAGGCCGCCGTCGTATCGGGAAATCTCGCCAATCCTGATGACGTCATCTCGGTTATTGATCAGACAAACGCAATCGCACAAATCGACATCCTCTACAACAACGCCGGACTCCAGAACGAATGGAAAGAAGTCTGGGATCTCAACCACGGCGAATGGCTCGAAATATTTCAGGTCAACCTTTTCTCTCTTGTCAAGCTGACACAGGCCTTTGCGCCACAAATGAAAGCGCGCAGTTTTGGTCGCATTATTAACCTAACATCCGGCATCGCCGATATTCCGCAAATGGCACCATACAGTGCAGCCAAAGCCGCCGTCGATAAATTCACCACCGATATGGCCGCCGAGCTCAAAGGCAGCAACGTGCTCATTAATACCGTAGATCCAGGCTGGCTCCGCACCGACCTCGGCGGCCCTGAGGGTGATTTCGATGTCGAAACAGTTGTTCCCGGCGCGCTCGTTCCGGCTCTTCTCGAAGATTTCGGCCCGCAGGGGACATGCTTCCACGCACAGGAATTCAAGTACCTGAGTATTTGAACCACCGAGCTCAATAGTGCGACTGCTTCCTGACTGATGAGCGGTATTTTGTGCACCCTGATAAATGGCAGGGTGTCTGTCCTGCTTTTTGAGTATATATATCATTGAAATACGAGATTTGTTTCGGTTTAACGGTAAGAAGGAAGGGCTTATTGTTATGAGGAAATTCAGTCGGGTTATATCTATTGTTGCCGTTGGGGTGATGGCGGTGGGGTTGGCGGCCGAAAGTCGGGCCAATGGGATTTGGGCAGACAACGGCGGCCCGTGGGTTGATAATGGTGGTGGAAGCCGCACTTTGAATATCACCAACACCACAAATAATACTTGGGTTCTCGATGGTATGAGAATGACCATGCCTAATTTAGGTAGCGTTACGCCCAATCCAACCTATCCTATTACAAGCTTAGTCAAGATCAATGACAACAATGGTGCTGATCGCTGGGAATTCAGAATTCCGCCGGGAGGAAATGCTGCAAACAGGTTGACTGCCGGAGCTTCAACTGCAGCGACATTTTCTTGGTATGCATATGGGGACTCAATTAATTGGACACCATCCAATTATCAGTATCTTGTCAAAACTGGCACCTTTGGTGCTGACAAAGGATACAAAGATATAGTTGGTGTAACGGTGAATTATCTCGACAGTTTAAGTCATCTTCCATTTTTTTACGACGCAACAATTTATTACCCTGACTCGCTCGGGAAAAACGGCGGGCCATTTTCAGGTGGATTTATTGACACTTGGTTCGATCAGAAGGGCGACACGGCTCTTTGGCAGGTTCAGATATGCCTTCCGACATTAGCAACAAAAGATCCGAACCTCTGGAATCAGACGATGCGTTTTAATCCAGGGATAATGGGACAGGAAACAGGGGCTCCTTCTTCTGGTGAAAGTTATGCCGGTGCGGGTCCAATGGCTTCAATGTCATTGATAATGGTTCAGGATTACATGAATGTCGACATGCAGCTCCTTGCATCGATCGGATCCAAGGAATCGAATGCGTTCATGGAAGCGGGTGTGGATGGAACAGGTGTTCCTACCGGCGGCTCAATGTACAAGCCTGCAAATGGTGATCAAACACTCGGCACAAATGACTATATCGCCACTTCTTATCACTCATATATCGTCGATCCATATCCGAAATATTTTCCGTTTACTCCCACGGCTGGTGACGATAACTCCAGATTCTATATCAACACTCCAGGCTACGGAGCAGGCCCATCGGGAGGGGCTGTAGGCAATTCTCCCCAGTTGGCCAACGTCATGTTGATAAACAGCCTTTATATGTGGTACGGATTTGAGTTGATGTTCAATGCCACAGACTGGTGGGCTTCAAATGTTTTCCGTACAGCTGTCGACAAGGAGCTTGCAGCAAAGATTTATGCATATGGATGGAATCAGGGATTCAATTCCAGCTGGATGAATTGGATGACGGCGCCATCTTCTCTTACGAATACACCGGATCAAGTAACCGCCTCATTCCCTCTTGATTATGTGGCGGGTGTTTTCCATACGGTAGGTGAAATCGAGAAAGCCGTAGGTAACTCAAAGCTGAATGGCAAAGGTGGAACCTGCGAAGTTTATGACAGTCCGATCACACGCAAGCAGACTGAGGAATTTTTCTTCGGTACGGGTGGTAGTGGAGTAACAGGAACTCTTGGCTCTGGCGGTCTCCTTTGGCACTTTGATTTGAGCGTGGCAAAGCGCATGGCTCTTTGGGCTTCTGTTGACTCGGCCTTCACGATACTTGAAGGTCGTGCTCCATCTGCCGGTGTAAAAGGAACCACAAACATTTCTGTTCGTTATGATTGGCTGGGTATTCTCCGTGTAGCGAAACTCTATTTAGATCGTAGCCGCGACATTCCAAGCGGTCTGGAATTTGTCAACTGGGTCAAACAATACAGCAACAACAATGTTATTCCAACCGACTCAATAGTCATTGAGAATAACTATCCGTTCCTTTACAGCAAGAATCGAAATGTTGATCCATCCGGCAATGTGATTCTCGATCTCTCCGGCAAGGACGATTACGAACTTCGTAACGATTCACTTGGCCAAGGTATTTCATGGACGCTCGATTCAAACTGGGGCGGTTGGACACAGGGAGTTCGTGTTACCACGCAGGATTCCGCAAATGCAACATTCCGTATCACTGTTCCAAAACAGGCGATTATTGACCGTTATGGTACAACGCCAGGATGCGGTATCGCGTGGGTTAGAATTGACGATAGAAATTTCAATAGCACTATAGACACTTTCTGGGTATCGCTCGACCTACCCAAATACCCCAACCTCGACTCCGCCGCCGCCTACGACGCCAACGGAGACGGCATCGCCGACAACATAAAAATCTATCTGACACCCGCAGCCATCGGCGATGCGGTTACTGCGATGACCAACCTCAAATACAGTTGGCCTGCCGTAACGCCGCTTGTCGCCGGAACACCGACCTTCTCCGGCAATGTTGCAACAATCACGGCTGCACTCACCGGCGGGGCTGGTCTTGGTGCGGTCGGCTTCGATTATCCGAGCAAGACAGGATATACGGGTTCGGTTCTCGACCGAGTCGGCCCAGTTTTAGAAACCGCCCAACTCGTCGCGGGATCGGATTCATTGATCCTGACCTTCTCCGAGGCGCTTTCTGGTACCGTTACCGATGGAACATTCATCCACGATTACACCGGTACTCCTCGTGACGTTGCCAGTACAACAATGGCAGCTTATGGAGCCAGTTCTTATGTGATCATCGTCAAAAAAGTCGGTGATGTTGTAGTTGGTGATTCGATCAACCTGATTCCTCTCGGCGGCATTCTCGACGCGGTTGGAAATATGCCAGCGGTGAACAATCAAAAGGTAAAAGTCACACAGATCGGCGGATCGCCCACGGTGATCGACAGTGCCTACGTGATCGACAAAAACGGCGATGGTAAAGGCGATTCGATAATCGTTGTAATGACCGAAGGGTCTTCTACCGGTGCTGATAAGATTTCTGGTTTCGCGAGCGTTGTCTATAGCTGGCCCACCGCCGTGACACCGCCGGTGACACCCGGAACCGGCGCTGCGCTCGATGGCGCCAACATGATTTCGTTCCCTGTGACGGCGCTTCAGGGCTTTGGTACCGGCAACATTCAGGTGAACCTCGCGACGACAAATCCGACGGGAACGATCCTTGACAAAGTGGGACCGGTACTCACGTCGGCAGAGTTGATCTACGGAAGCGATTCGCTGGTACTGACATTCTCGGAAGCGATTGGCGGAGTTGTGGCAATCGGCAAGTTCATTCAGAACTACACGACAATCGGCCTCGACTCGAACACCGCAATGGTCGCAGCAGGCACCGGAACCTACGCAGGCAAGTACATCGTGATCCTCGCGAATGCGGCATCTGTCGTTGCAGGCGACTCGATCAACCTGATTCCAGCCGGTGGGATCAAAGACGCCGTTGGAAATATTCCTGCGACGAACAACCAGCGGGTGAAGGTGCAGCAGATCGGCGGTGCTGTCAATGCGTTCACCAATGCATTCATCCTCGACCGCGATGGCGACGGCTACGGCGACTCGATCGTGGTTGTGCTTTATCAGGGAACGATGGCAGGCGTAACGAAGATCAGCAGTGCCAGCACAATTCAATACAGCTGGCCGACGGCCGGATCTTTCGTGGCAGCAACTGGCGTTCGTTTCGACAGCCTCGCAACGACCTTCGGGTTCCTCGATACGATTGCTCCGATCTCGGGATTCGGAACG
>CAIOZP010000489.1 GCA_903862805.1 uncultured Fibrobacterota bacterium | reverse complement strand
TAATCCGGCAGGCGGCGCAATCCCTTCTGATCAGTATTGGTATTCCTGCAAGTTGGGTATAGGGTATTGGAAATCTGCGAGTTATCAGGTGGACGCCTCGCTTAATCATTTGCAGCCGTTTTATACTTTTACTTTCGCTGACGACAAATATGCCGTTGATGATAGTGGGTCAATCAAGGTTGATGTGCTGGTCAATAGCTCCCCGACCCAACAGTCTGTGGTAAATCAGGTTGTAATGACGAATCTTACGGATGCTGTTACAATGACGGATTCACAGCTCACGAATGCCTGTCTTGCTCAGTCTAATTTCTACGGTGGAATAGATGTAAACTTTGGAGACAACCAGCTCTACGGCAACACGCTGATGAATTACAATACGTCATATACCTCAATTCGAATCACGTATTTCTACACTTATGGCAATATCAGAAATCTGAGTCTCGATAAGTGGACTTATGATAAAGGGGTTTTCTTTGCTGATCCGTTAGCGTCTACTGATACTGCCTATGAGATAGATAATGGAACAAATCAGGAAATTCTATCTTCCATTCAGAACCTTGCCCCGGCTGTTAATCTTGCAAAAAGTAGGATAATGACTCCTCCGGATATGGCAGCGGACTTTTCTAGAATCCCGACAGTGCGATCTGGCAGTTGCACAAGAGAATATGGGTTCCCTAATTGGTTCTCTACAGAGTCGGGAATACCTAAAGGCGGAATTAGAATCTGGAACAACCAGTACTGGTGTTTCTCTTCGAATGATTTAACATACGTCACGGCAACAATCCCTTATAGTGATCCCGCACATTGGATACATATTCAAGACGAAAACGAACCACGGGCAAACAATGCAACATTGAGGCTGTACGCTCTTTTGCCAAGAACGGCATATACTTGGAATCCTAACGGAACTTATGCCGCCGACTCGGTAGTTTTCCATAACGGCAAATACTGGAAGAGCCTTTTATCTACAGTGGGCGTCACTCCAGTTCCGGAGCCATCTTTATCGGCGACATATTGGGAAGAGGAAACAACCTTTTCTGATTTCATACCACTGACACAAGAAAGATTCAATCTGGAATTTTATCGGAAATATGGGTACGACAAACGCGGCGCAATGTTAAAGTATCTTGTTGGAAGTTGCGAACAAGTTCCCGTAGTCTTTAATTTCTCTGTAGTTATCAACAACAGCTTTAATGTCAATTCTGTGTCATATGCGACGCTTTCAAGTGAAATATACGATGTGGTTTATCCTTATCTTTGGATGTTGGGCGGGTTTATAGATGTCGGTGCAATAGTAGCGCAAATTTTGCAGATTGACGGCATAAAAACTGTTTACGTGCAAAGTCCTGCATCTAATATCCAGCTCAGTGCACATCAATATTTAACCGCAAGCACGTTTAACGTTGACTTTCAATTAGAGCCGACTTCTGCAAATAGATTTGGGGCTTGACAACGCCCTTTGAAGCAAATATATTAGGATAGGACATTAACGTCTGACTGCTAAACGGCATCGGGCGTTGAACTATTAAATTTAACAAACCGCTCCGGCCCGATGTCCGCTTG
>CAIOZP010000488.1 GCA_903862805.1 uncultured Fibrobacterota bacterium | reverse complement strand
TGCCTCAGATCAAGGATATTGCTCTCGGCCGCATTGGCTTTAGCCACCGCCCTGTTCACAATTTCAAGCTCGTTGGTACAGCTCGAAGCAACTCCGCCGAGGAACGTGTTCATCTGGTCGATGGTCGATGCCATTTCCTGTATCGTCATCGACATGCTACCGGCACTTTCGGAAACATTCTTGATCGTAGTGCTTGCCTCTTCAATTGCCGCTGCGACAGTCGAGGACTTTATCGCCATATCTTCAGATGTATGAGTCATATTCTGCGATGATGACGCCAGCTCATCGGCAGATTTGGCAACCTCGGCAGCACTGTCAGCCACCTGCTTCATTATCCCCTGAAGTTTTTCTAAGAATGTGTCAACCCAATGAGAAAGTTCGCCAAGCTCGTCTTTCGACCTGATCCCGATTCTTCGTGTCAGATCTCCTTCGCCTTCTGCAATGTCTTTCACGATTGCAACAGTCGTGTTGATCGGTTTGATAATGGAAATAGAAACCCATCCGAGAAACAGTAGTACGAATATCAGAATCACAACAGAAATGATGATACTCGCCGTCCGCGTTGCCTGAACCTCTTTCCACGCGCTTGTCTCAAGCTGATTCACATTTTTGCGGAGGATGTTTTTCACATCCTCGGAAGCGGCCTGAACCGACTTGAAAAGAACCGCATGTTCGCCACCAAGAAGAGCTTTCGCATCTGCGGTTTTTTTGTCGAGCAAAAGCGGAACCAATTTGTTGTCAACCGCGTCGCTATATTGACTCCACGCACGATCAAGCGTATCGACTTCGGCGTTAAACGATTTGTCCTGCTTTTTGGCAGCTTCTTTAAGTTGCGCCATGACGCCAACGATTCCGGTTCGATAATCATCAAGTCCATAAATTGCATCCTGAAGTTTGTCGGGATCATCTATGGAGACCAGCGAGTTCAATGCGCTGTTGAGTGCATTGATGTTGGCACCAAGAGCAGAAATGTCTTCGAGGATAAATCGATACGAAGTTATCTCGTTGTACGCCTTAGAACCTATGCGTACCTTTTCGACAATGACCACCTGGCTGACAAGTGCGCCGACAAATGCGAAAACAAAAACCGATCCGACAAGAAACAGTTTGCCTTTAATGCCCTTTGTCAAACTCCGGAGAGCGCGCAAGAATATTTCGAGATATTTTTTCATGATTAACCTCATGAATCGGGAGAATTATCGTTCTGAGTCCATAAAAAAGCTCTGTCGCTCATTTCAGATAGACAACTTTGTATAACGCAGCAACCTTCTTCGCAAGATGGCAGAATACCGTGCTCGATACGGTTGCTCCGGTGACGCCGTCAACATCCTTGCCAATGGTCATAGGATCTGTCGCGCCCTTGCCGAAAAAGCCTTTGAGAAACGCCCTGTTCGCAAGATCGCGCGACCGTGCATCGACGTATTGCATCATGGCGGCGTTGATGATCTTGCCGGATGCCGGATCGAGAACAACGATAAACTGGAGCGGTCCCCATTCATCAGCTTCTTCTTCGATCACAGCCACGCCCTGCTTCACTCCACCTTTGCTCCCAAAAATGAATGTGTATTGCGCCTCGTTGACACCATCGGGTTTTTTGATCGCATAGAGCTTTCCGCCGCACAATGCCTTGACCTGATCCAACTGCGCACCACTAAGTGTTTTAGCCTCTTCCGCCACATTGTCGGATGTCAGGAACATTCTCTTGACCGCCTGCTCCTTGTTGAGCACCTCAACGGCAGACGCCGATGCTGCCAAGCAACATACCGCCACCGAAAAAAGGATGAATGACTTTCCCATATTCAGCTCCTTTAAGATTGTTACCATTTAAGATCAGAACGTCAGCCGCCATCCAAGCGTCGGCCGGACATACATGAGTTTCTTGTCGTAGTTGTCAACCTGATCCCAGGGATTCTGCTTCCAGTTGCAGAGATCCGCCTGAAGGATAATCCGCGAATGTTCGGTGGTCAGAATCTGAACACTCGGTGTGATCGTCACATAAAGTTCCGACCCAGGTTGCGGATTGTACTGGTTGATGAAATTGTAATAGACGTAATTCCCATCGAGGCAGAGATGAACACGCTTCCAAGGTTTCAGGAAAATCTTTGCGTAAGCGCCATGTGGTATTGCATCGGAATTTGAATTGGAAATACGGTGCTTAATCATTCCGATGATTCCCTCTGCCCTGAAACCGAATATCCCGTGATTGTACGCCACGCCGATTGTGGCGCGTCCCTGTCCATGCTTCGCCTTTTTCACATCTGAGATAGCATTTACATCCGAACCCCACAAGCCCGCGTTTACTGCAACGTGAAACTTCACCTTGCCGATCTGAGGAGACAGCCCGATTATCGCAGTCGGGTTGTAGTTGAATTCCGTCATGGACTCACTTGCAAGAACTGCGACATAAAGAGGAAGCGTTGCATCGCCGATCTCCATATATTTCTCGAAATCGATGCCCATTCCGGTGATGTCGCTCATCATCGGATTACACGAGAACTGGCTGCCGTTCATTTCGTCTTCCCAGAAAAGCTCAGAACCGTAATCCCATGTAAACTTTGTATTGAGCAGGCCGATGCTCAGTTCCGATGATCCCGGCAGAACGCCATGCACCAAGGCCCTGTTGAAGCCGTTTGCCGAGAATTGCAGCTCTGTTGTCTTTGCACGTTGTGCGCCGATAGCTTTACCGAATGTCGGAGTCGCGCCTGTTGTTCCATCAATGCCGTTAATAATCATGTCGGGCCGGACATCGAGCGAAAGCCTGTCGCTGATATTCACCTTGAAAAAAGGAATAAACTCCAGAAATTTCAGCCCGGCGAAATCTGATGCGGTGTCATCCTTGCCGTAGCCGATTGTGCTCACACCGGCCGATCCGTCAAGAAGTGTGATCTTTGTATGCCCGCCTATCGACACCTTCGATCCGCCGTCTTCTGCATAAAGCGAAGCTGCTGCAATCGACACAAAAACCATCGCGGGGAAAACAATTTTCAATGTATTCTTTTTCATTTGCAATTATCCTCTTGTTGATTAATGCGCCGCAGCCGTTGCAGATGTATTGCCATCGGTACTTGCCGGATTGGCAGATGAAGAACTGTCCACTACAAGCGAAACCATTCCTCCGGCGAAGTTGATGTATTTGTCACCGGAAATCTGCTTCTTGACACCTGTGCGATAATCCACTGGCACCTTCAACGCCTCATTGACCAACGCGAAATTTGAAACGGCACCGGAGTCCTCATGTATCTGCCCGACTTCCACGCAGACCAGATATGTTCCCTGCGGAACCGGAATACCGTTGGTGTCTGTAAAATCCCATGTTGAAGTGATAAGAGTGTCCTTCATTTTCGCAAAGTTCAGACTTGCCGATGTCAATGCGTCAAATCCGGCAAGGACATTACCACCCGGATATTGCGGAAGAGTGTCTTCGTTAGAACTCTTTGCCCATACCGGCAGATGATACCCACCTGTATGTCCATATGCATTGAACGTGACCGCGCCCGCAGAAACCTTGATCGTCTTTACATAGTGGCTGTCTGCGTCTTCGATCCAGATGACCCAATCGGTCTGAGGCTTGTATGGTGAACCCGCGTCGGCAGTACCGGAAAACACTGGCCCTGTGCATTGGAATGCCACGGTCATCACATGCTTGTTTTCTATTGAAATCCCTTTTGAAGAAGTGCAGGAAATGAGAAGAGGCAAAGTAGATAAAGCGGCCATCAGAAACGCTCGTTCCGGATGGCATGTTCTGTTTGATGAAAACATCATGTCCCCTTTCAGAAGGTGAAACTTATCCGATTGAAACCGGAAACGGGAAGCACAATATTATTAGAAAATTGTCAGGTCAATAAAAAAGTAACTTAACTGAAAATTATGTG
>CAIOZP010000487.1 GCA_903862805.1 uncultured Fibrobacterota bacterium | reverse complement strand
CGTCCTCGAAAACGCGCTTATCCCGACCATGTTCGACATCCCAAGCAGATCTGATGTGCGGGAGATCGTGGTCAACGGCGATGTCATCCGTAAGA
This sequence comes from uncultured Fibrobacterota bacterium, assembly GCA_903862805.1. GTDB lineage: Bacteria > Fibrobacterota > Chitinivibrionia > Chitinivibrionales > CAIOZP01 > CAIOZP01. Next base: position 8,198 of record CAIOZP010000487.1, on the reverse strand, counting down.
AAGAAGAGCCGGTTTGCATTACGAAGAGAGCGGTTGCGGCGAAGAAGGTTGCATCCTGATCTGAGTTTTTGAAGACAGAGAAGAAGAATTTAAGAATGGAAGGGCTCCCGCCCTTAGACCTGGCAAGGAAGATGTGACCCAAACCTCGCCCCTGTACAGGGGCTTCGTGAAATCACCGGCAGTGGTTAATATCGGAACCTTGATTCATGGAAATATCGGATTTTCTTGATTGAACCCAGATCATGTATTTGTCCTTGGCCTTGCTCCGTAACTCGTTGCGCATCTTTCGACTGAAAATTTTCACCCTGCTGGTACTTTGTCGGCAATATCGCTTTGGGATATTACCTCCAAATTTCCATCAAAATCTGCATCAACGCTTTACGAATCAATTCTCAAGTCCTAACGCATAATCTGGGCCTTAATAAAACAAAGCCGCTGATCTTTTGTCAGCGGCCCTGTCCGTTACGTCGGTAACTCTCAGAAAAATGTCTCTGTTCATTTTTTTACAAAGGCTCAAAATCAGGGAGTAATATCCTTGGTTGCAGTATAATGGAAAGTATCAGCAGGTGCCACTCCGGATTCTGCAGAGCAATAGATCAGGCCGGAATGGTTTTCCAGACGGAAAGCAGGTATATGACCCTTTCTTGCACCCGGATCTATTGTCATATCTTCAGCAAGATCGTATGAACCATCCGTGTTGGGAGACACCTCGCCGCGAATCACTTTCTCCGGAGGGACAAACACCGGCGGAGAGTTACCAGTTGGTACATTGAAACATGGCTTCCACCCGAAATTGCATACGGAGCCGCTTCCATCACGAACGATAGTCAAGGTCAATGTGGTTGTGGTGTCTTCCTGTATTTTTAGAAGATATTTTTCTATTGTAGGTGCCTGCGTACCGATGAAAGGCATCATCATCAGACCATCGTCAAGCACTGAAGTCTTTCCATCATCCAGCAGTGCTGATTGCGGATTGCTACTGCCGTTGAGATTTGCCAGGAAAACTGCATTTTCGACATCAAAAATCAATCTGATAGTGACGGGTTGCCCCTTTGCAATAACAACCTGCTTGCTCGTGGAAGGAATGTAGTAAGCTATGCCGAATGCGTTGGCTATTTTCTTGTTGGAAAAAGTATGAGTGCTTCCATTGTAGGTAAATGTGCCGCTCACCGAAATAGAATCGTTGAATTGCAACAAAATTCCGTCATAGGTGCCGGCATCACTTTGGCTAAACGATGCATCCTGCTGAAGAATGTCGTTTATGGCACTGTCTCCGCCAATCAATTCGACCGTCTTGTTAATGGAAATGGTCGGTCCGCCACTTTGAGTGGTTCCTTGGAATAACATGAGGTTGCTTATCGGTACCATCATGGATGTCGGTGTAATTGAAAGTAAACCGGTACTCAACCAAGCGGAAGTATCGGTAGTGAGATTAGCTAACAGCGATTTTCGCAATGCGATATTGGTATTGACTGATTTGGTCAAACCGGTCTGAAAATTTTTCGTTGATGAAACAATGACGCTTCCGCTTCCGGACCAATTCGATGAGCACGAGATGATTAGCAATCCGATAGACGCACACATTATCCGCGTTAAGATCCTCATACTTTGCCCCTTTATTGAGTTGACAAAACAGTCATTGACTGACATTGGCGGGGAGCATACAGATCGATTCCGAAAAGGACAAGATATTTTTAACCCAGATTATGTGTTAGAACGTGAGACAGGTTTAGATGAAAATTGAGAGCAAATTTCCCAAAGCAATATTGCCGACAAATTTCCAGTCGAAAGATGAGCAACGAATTACGGAGCAAGACCAAGAGCTAATGCACGATCCGAGATAATCCCTATCCAGAAAAAACAATTGAGCTGATGATCCGGATGGATCAATAAAACAATGCCGCTGATCTTTACTCAGCGGCCCTGCCTGTTAATTCTGTAACTAACAAATAAATGCCACAAATCAAACCTTATTTGGCAGGTTCTGTGCCGGTAGCGCTGGTGCCGCTGTCGGTTTTACCGGTGCCATTATCGGATTTGCCGCTGCTTTTCGGCTGAGGCGGCAGATCGAATTGAATAAGGTCGCCGGAACCCGCCGGATAGATATGCGATGCGGCCTCTTTTATCTCGTGAAGCTCGTAACGGAGAGCATCGGTCGCATCACTGCGATCATGCGTCGCCTGATGTCTGCCGATAACCTTGTCGAACTTGTCTTCACGCGCCGTTTCGGGCTGGTCGGCAAGAGCGGCTATTTCGCTTGGAAGCGTATCGGGCATTCCGGCGGCGATAAGCGCGTCTTTGTGACTTTCGACGAGCGATACCGCATCGCGGGCGAACAGGACAAGCTCGTTTCTTTGTTTGAAGATATTTGAAAGCCCGTTGGCCCTGAACTGTGTGACAAGCATTGGTGTCACTCCGACGATCCGCTTCACAAAATATGAAAGCGAGTTGTGCGCTTCCTTGAATTTTTCGGCAACAGCCGTGAAGTTTTCGGTACTGCTTCCGGCGATCCCCCGCAATGCATGATCCGAAAGAATGCTTTTTGCCTTTGCAATCTTATCCCCGAGCCTTTGGGGATAATCTGCCGTGAAATACACCTTGTTCTGGCCGGTGAACTTCGTCAGATTTGCCGTGACCAACGATAAAAACTTCGTCGCCACCTCGATCACCTTCTCATTACCGAGATAGTGAATATCGTTTTCTTACGATTCTTATGAATGAAAAAAGGCTGACCCACAAAAACGGGCCAGCCTTTTTTGTAAAGAATTCTTTGGTCTTAGAAAGTGAATCTCAGCCCAAGGCTCAGAGATGTCCATGCAGATGCCAGATGAAATGCAGGATAAGTGTTTTTATCTTTGATGTCTGTGCCATCCACCTGTTGAACCGTGCTGTTGAGAGTGAACGATGCAAGGTCGTCGCTTATTCGAAGTGCCACCGTTTTGTTAAGGTGGAGATCGAAACGGATCGGTGCAGCAATGGTCAGTGTACCGTCGTACCAGTGGCTGTATTTTATGTCGCCGGATGGCGGAAATCCCCAAGCGTATCCCAGGTCCGGCCCGAGCGAAAGCGTGAAAACATCGCCGTCAATCGGAGCAAAAAACAGCCCACCGCTGAGACCGAAACTGTTGTAAGATTCTTTGGTAGCCAAAGAGTCATTGACATAGTTCTTTATCGACTGATGTGCAAACATGATCGCCGGTTCGACACTCATGCGATCGCCCATGATACCTATCCCGACAGATGGGCTGACATTGAAGCCGTTGACGGCCGTGCCTGTCGATGGCTTTGATGCATCAAGACCGAAATCGACACCAACGGTAACATCCGCCGACACCGAACCCGCAAACGCTACCGCCAGAAATCCTGCGAAAAACAAACGCCTCATTTTCCCCTCCTGAAAAAATTCAAGTAACTGGACGGAAAATATTCAAAGCGTCAATCTGATTCAAGGAAAGAATCTGGCGGCGGACATCTATCTTCGAAAAATCTTTCATTTACGGATAGACGGTTCTGTATTTGTACCGGTACTGATTGTTTTTATCACGCCCGACTGCGAACTCTGGATCGTTAGTCCGGCGGCGAGGGCGCTTGGTTTGGAATCGGTGGTACGAAGGTTTCGGCCGGTCAGGGAGAAGGTTGAGATCTGGGGGGTGGATTTTATGGCGGATGTTTGATTGACGACTGGCTTGATCGCATTGACTGCTTCCATCGGGTACATTCCCAATACATAAAGGGTATCGGAATTGGCTCCGGAATAAGCTATGACCTGTTCTGACACCGGAAGATATTTGCTTTGGTCATAAGAAATTTTAGCCAAGGATTTTTTAGCCACGATATTCATTGCCACGTTACTGATAGTCCACGTTACAATATGAACGCTGTCATTTCCTGAGATACTGTCTATCCATAACGACATACCGCCGTAACTGAGAGCAGTAAAGCTGCTTTTATATGTTGCACTCAATGGATCAAAAACGGCTCCGCCGCCACCATTTCCATCAGGATAATTTGTCAAATCAAATTCGGGCCCACACCACCAATCCGTCATGGAATACACAGAAGAAAAACAGAAAACAGAGCCACTTTGCGGTGTTACAAACAGATTGTTTGCAACGGCTCTCTGTTGATCCAAGGAAGAAAAGGAAACTACCAGAGAATCGAAAGTCAGAGTCGAATTGTTGTCATTGACGCAATATGTTCCTGTACCGTTGACGAACAGCGTTTCGTAGGTATCCGGTGTTGGGACGAATTGCATATTCGACCCAGAGATCGGTCGCGCATAAATTGTATCCGGATAAAAATGAAACGGCGAAGCCGACACCGCCCCCGACCCAAGCAATAAACTTCCGATCATCATCAATTCCGCAATCATCTTTCTCATGTGAACACTCCTTTTGGGTATTTGAACCTGTAATACAATATAACCTATGATAAAATCCTTTGATGTGCATTCCGGTGAGAACACCGGAAAAATGACAAAAATCCCCCAAGATTTCCGGCAGCCCGTTCACGTTGTGAATTCGCCGCCTGACTTATCAGACAAGCTTTTCAGCCCGAAAATTCGCTTCCTGACTTATCCGGCAAGCTTTTCAGCCCGAAAATTCACTGCCTGACTTATCAAACAAGCTTTCCAGTCCGAAAATTCGCTGCCTGACTTATCAAACAAGCTTTTCAGCCAGTAAATTCACTGCCTGACTTATCCGGCAAGCTTTTCGGTCCGTAAATTCGCTGCCTGACTTATCCGGCAAGCTTTTCAGCCCGTAAATTCACTGCCTGACTTATCAAACAAGCTTTTCGGTCCGAAATTTCCTCGCCTGACTTATCAAACAAGCATTTCAGTCCGAAAATTCACTGCCAGACTTATCCGGCAAGCTTTTCAATCCGAAATTTCCCTACCTGCCTTCTAATCCTTTCATCCTTGAATGCGCATGTTTTTGTTTTGGATCAATTCACCCAAAGCGTACTATAAGCCCTAAAATCATCTAACAAGAGCGGCGGAAATATGTATTTTCGAGGCTCGAAAACTAAAGCAGCGCAAATAAACCGGAGAAAAAATTGGTCAGACGCATATTCGTAGAAAAGAAACCCGGCTTCGACATCCACGCGAAACATCTCTTCGCTGAAGCCGTCCACTTCCTCGAAGTCAAAGGACTGACGGCACTTCGCGTTCTTTATCGATACGACATCGAAGGCATTTCCGACGAGGAATACGCTGCCGCCCGTCCGACCATTTTTTCCGAGCCGCCTGTCGATACCGTTTACGACGAAACATTTCCGCTTGCTGCCGACGAGACCGCCGTCGCGGTGGAGTTTTTGCCCGGGCAGTACGATCAGCGTGCCGATTCTGCTGCCCAGTGCATTCAGATCATGGCGCATGAGGGACGATCGCACGGCAGCGCTCCGGTGATCCGCACGGCGCAGGTGATTGTTCTGCGTGGAAAAATTTCTGCCGACGATCTTGCGGCGATAAAGAGTTTCCTTGTGAATCCTGTTGAGGCACGCGAGGCTTCTCTTGACAAACGCGATACACTTGCCGAGACTGCAACCGTCCCCGCCGATGTGAAGGTTCTCGAGGGTTTTATTTCGCTTAATGATGACGCGGCCGATGCTCTTCGTCGTGAACTTGGTCTGGCCATGAGCCGCAACGACATCGTGCTTGTTCGCGATTATTTCCGCGATACCGAGAGGCGCAATCCGACGATCACCGAGATAAGAATGCTCGACACCTACTGGTCGGATCACTGCCGCCATACGACCTTCCTCACGCATATTGACAAAGTGGAATTTGAGGATTCGCCCGCAGTGGCGCCGATCCGCAAGGCGTACGAGTCGTATCTTGACACACGCGAATTTCTGTACGGCAAAGATTCGGCGCGACCGGTTTTCCTCATGGATATTGCAACTGCCGGCATGAAGGAACTTCGTCGCAAAGGCATTCTCGACAACCTCGAGGAATCGGAAGAGAACAACGCCTGCTCGATCGAGGCCGAGGCCGAGGTTGACGGACGCAAGGAAATCTGGCTCGTGATGTTCAAGAACGAGACGCACAACCATCCGACCGAGATTGAACCGTTCGGTGGCGCGGCAACCTGTCTGGGCGGGGCGATCCGCGATCCGCTGTCGGGGCGTTCTTATGTCTATCAGGCAATGCGTGTGACCGGTGCCGCCGATCCGCGCAGGCCAAAGAGCGAGACGCTTCCGGGCAAACTGCCGCAACGTGTGATCACAACCGGCGCGGCTCACGGTTACAGCTCTTACGGAAATCAGATCGGACTTGCGACCGGAATGGTCAGCGAGGTTTATCACGACGGCTACCTTGCAAAGCGCATGGAAATAGGCGCTGTCGTGGGCGCTGGCCCGAAGAACTGGGTTCGCCGCGATAGACCGATGCCGGGTGACACGATCATTCTGCTCGGCGGTCGCACAGGCCGCGACGGATGCGGAGGTGCGACAGGTTCATCGAAAGAACACACGACCGAATCGCTCGCGACATCTGGCGCAGAAGTCCAGAAAGGAAATCCTCCGACCGAGCGAAAGATTCAGCGGCTCTTTCGTAACGAAGCTGTGAGCCGACTTATCAAGAAGTGTAACGACTTCGGCGCAGGCGGTGTTTCGGTCGCCATTGGCGAACTCTCCGATGGCGTTGAAGTGAATCTCGATCTGGTGCCAAAGAAATACGATGGACTCGACGGAACTGAACTCGCCATCTCCGAATCGCAGGAGCGCATGGCGGTTGTAGTATCGCCAGAAGACGCGGCGCAGTTCATTGCCGAAGCCGAAAAAGAAAATCTCGAAGCCGTTGCAGTTGCAAAGGTGACCGATGATCGCCGCGTTAGATTTATCTGGCGAGGAAAAATCATCGTGAATATCTCGCGTGATTTCATCGACACAAACGGCGCGGCTCAACATGCATCTGTCAAGCTGACCGCGCCAAATCTCGATAACGTTTTTGAAAGTAAACTTCCTTCGTTGAAGCTGCTTGCAGAGAACTGGCTCGCCAATCTTTCCGATCTTTCGGTCTGCTCACAAAAGGGATTGACCGAACGCTTCGACGGATCCATCGGTGCAGCTTCGGTGTTAATGCCCTTTGGCGGCCGCACGCAGCAAACGCCTACGGAGGCAATGGCGGCAAAACTTCCTACGCTTTCCGGTAACGTGAATGTGGCCACGGTAATGTCGTGGGGATACGATCCCGTTTTGTCAAGTGCATCTCCGTTTCACGGGGCTGTTTTTGCTATTGTCGAATCGGTCGCACGCGTAGTTGCAAGCGGTGCATGCCACAAGCGCATCCGCCTGACGCTTCAGGAATATTTCGAGCGCCTCGGCAATTCGCCGGAACGCTGGGGCAAGCCGTTCGCGGCCCTGCTCGGCGCGCTTCATGCGCAGAAGTCCCTCGGCCTCGCGGCAATTGGCGGCAAGGACAGTATGAGCGGATCGTTCGAGAAACTCGATGTTCCACCGACGCTTGTTTCGTTTGCGCTGGCACCTGCTTCGGCCGACAACGTGATCTCGCCGGAGTTCAAAAAAGCCGGATCAAAAGTCGTCTATCTGCCATATATGTTTGATGAAGATTCGTTGCCAGACTTTTCTTATCTTGCAAAACTATTCACTGCGATTCACGAAGGCATTGCTGCAAAGAAAATTCTATCGGCATCTGTCGTCAGACGAGGTGGAATCGCCGCTGCGGTTTCTAAGATGTCGTTTGGAAATATGATCGGTGTGATGTTTGATAAAGAAATTTCCCGTGACAATATTTTCTCTGCAAAGCCCGGATTCGTTGTTGAACTTGCCGATGGTTTTATCATTGATAATCAACTCGAAACTGTTCCGCTTGGATTGACAAAACAGGAATCGACTATCTCGATTGACGGATGCGAGATCAAACTCACCGATGCGTTACACGCTTGGTCTGGCGCGCTTGAAGATGTCTTCTCCACCAAAGCCGAAGAGCCGTCCAATAAAATTCCGGAGGCGAAATTCACGATTCGCAACACGATTCGTCAGACAACGAAAATTGCAAAGCCGAGAGTGTTCATTCCGGTCTTCCCCGGAACAAACTGCGAATACGATTCGGCGCGTGCGTTCAACAACGCAGGTGCAGTGGCCGATGTTTTCGTCATCAATAATTTGAGCGCCAATCACATCGATGCGACACTTGCCGAAATGGCAAAGCGCATCAACAACAGCCAGATCGTGAT
>CAIOZP010000486.1 GCA_903862805.1 uncultured Fibrobacterota bacterium | reverse complement strand
CTTCTTGTCGTGCTGAATTTCTATCTGTCAAGCACGGCGCGGCTTTCGGCACTGGTGCGTGGGATTGGAATGCAGGGCGTTCTGCTCGCGCTTCTGCCGCTCTTCCTTTCGGGATTTTCGTTTGAGGCGAGCAAGTACTTTATAGCTGCCGGAACACTTGCGATCAAAGGCGTGCTCATTCCGTTTTTCCTGATGCGTGCACTCCGCTCACTTCCAACAGACAAAGAGCTGGAGCCGGTCATTGGCTACACGATGTCGATACTCGTTGGAATTGCTATGACCGCCGTTTCGTTCTACGGAGCCGAGCAAATGGGCAAGGTTCTTCCGCTTGCAGGAACGCTTGCTCCGGCCTCTATATCCATGTCACTCTGCGGATTGTTTTTTATTTCGGCAAGAAGACAGGCACTCACGCAAATCGCCGGATACCTCGTTTTCGAAAACGGAATTTACGTTTTCGGAGTCGCGCTGGCCGTGCATAATCCGTTGCTTGTCGAACTCGGAGTTTTGCTCGACGTGCTCGTTGGCGTGTTTGTAATGGGCGTGGTGGTTCATCACATCAGCCGCGACTTCGAGGGAATCGCCGCGACCGCATCCGACAAGGGAGACGAACACTGATGCTCGTTCTGCTGATAATCATTCCGGCGATCTTCGCACTTGCCTCGATGCTTCCGACGGTTCGTGCAGCGGCTGTGATGCGCATGGCCTCGCTTGCATCGTTCATCGAAACGGCATTGTCTGCAGTCGTTCTTTTCCGCGTGGTGAGTAATGGCGCATTTGTCAATTTCACTCTGCTTCGCGTCGATGCCCTCTCGGCTTTCGAGTCGATTTTATGCGCCACAATTTTTCTCGCCGCGTCAATCTATTCAACCAAATATTTCGCAGAAGAAATTAAAAGCGGCATCTTCAACGACGAACACGCCAGACGCTTCGGAGCCTTGTGGTGCGCGCTTCTTGGCACTCTCCAGCTCGTCTTTCTTTCGGAAAATCTCGGACTCATGTGGATCGCAATGGAAACCACAACGCTCGCCTCAGCCTTCCTGATTTACGGACGCGGCAAGTCATCGGCAATTGAGGCTATGTGGAAATATCTCATGATCTGTTCGGTCGGAATCGCTCTCGCACTTGTGGGCACAATGCTCGTTGCCGCCGCCGCACGAACCGAAGCAAACGACAGCTTATCGTGGACGGTTCTTCTCGCCGCCGCACCTCATCTCGATAGCCGAATAATGCTCGCCGCATTCGTGTTCATCCTTGTTGGCTTCGGAACAAAATCGGGCCTCGCACCAATGCACAGTTGGCTTCCCGATGCTTACGGGCAAGCGCCATCACCGGTATCGGCGGTGTTTTCTGCTGCGATTCTAAACGCTTCAATGTATGCAATAATGAGATACATTCCTCTCGTCGATGCATCGGTAGGTGGCGGCCGAGTCAGGGCAATGCTTGTCTTCTTCGGAATCCTTTCCGTAATAACGGCGTTTATACGCATTCCGGCCCAGCGTGATCTCAAACGATTGCTTGCATATTCAAGCATCGAACATATTGGGGTAATTGCATTTTGTCTCGGCACCGGCGGACTCGGAACTGTTGCGGCCTTGTTCCATATGCTCAACCATTCCGCATCAAAATCACTCGCCTTCTTTTCGGCGGGTCGTATTAGTCAAGAATGCAAGACACTCGAAATTCCAAAACTGCACGGCGTGATCATATCGGTTCCGCTTTGGGGGACTGCGCTTTTCATTTCGATGCTCGCGCTTGCCGGAGCCGTCCCGTTCTCGATTTTCGTCAGCGAACTTACAGCTCTGCGTGCCGCGTTCGGCAAAGGCATGTATGTTTCAGCCGCGCTACTATTGCTTTTTCTTGCGCTCATTTTTGCGGCTCTTATGAAGCACGCGATTTCGATCTGCCTTGGCAGGAAACTTGATATTGTTTTCTCCAAACCCACCCGTAGTGAAAAAATTCTCGTCGCGTCAATTGTGGCAGTTATGCTCTTGCTCGGACTATTCATTCCTACGCCACTCTGGAATCTGCTCCAGTCAGCTGCAAATGTTGTGGAGGGAATCAGATGAACCTGAACACCGCGCAGATTGCAAACGCCGAAGCCATTGGTCTTTCCGATATTCCGCTGATTGACAAAAGAGAACTCACCGAGACAATCGTTTCGCTCTGCGGTCATTCGCATTATGTCAATGCATTCTTTGGCGCAGAACTCAATGGTCAGATAAGAATTTTCGCCGCTCTTGGCGATCCATCGAGCGGACTCTTCGATGTCTTTTCGACAAGCGTGAAAAATGGCGAGTGGGAATCGATTACCCCCGAGTGTCCGCAGCTTCACATGTTCGAGCGTGAGCTTGCCGAACAGTTCGATCTTCGTCTTGTCGGGCATCCTTTTCCGGCACCGGTTCACTTCGCACCAACGCTTGCCGAACAAACGCTCGGCAAATGGCCCGAAAGAATCGTTCCCGGAACCGGCCCTATCATTTCCATTGCCGGTAAATCTATTCATGAAGTCGCGGTAGGCCCTGTTCATGCGGGTATTATTGAGCCAGGGCATTTTCGCTTCATGTGCAGCGGAGAGATCGTGCATCACCTGCAGATCAATCTCGGCT
>CAIOZP010000485.1 GCA_903862805.1 uncultured Fibrobacterota bacterium | reverse complement strand
TGTCGGCAAAGCCAATTCTTGCATTGTCAAGCGCCTTCTTCATGGAAAACGTCATTCCTTCGCCATCCGGAGCCGGTGACATTATGTTGTACGACTCTGAAACAAGGCCCGGCAGACTCATCTCTGCATAGATGCGCGCGCCGCGTTTGCGGGCATGATCGCACGATTCAAGCACAAGCATTCCACCACCCTCGCCCATAACAAATCCATTGCGATTCAGGTCGAAAGGTCGTGAGGCACTTGCGATATTTTCTCTCTCGTCGGAGAGCGCCATGAGCGAACAGAATCCCTGAACATCGAGATACGAAAGCGCAGAATCGGCAGCACCGGCGATCACAACATCGCATGTACCGGATGCAATCAATAAAAATGCCGTGTGAAGCGCGTATGCTCCGGATGAACATGCGGTGCTTGTTACAAAAGCTGGCCCGTGAATCCCTTCACGAAGACTGATCCATGCGGCTGACGAGCTTGCCATATTGCGAAGGATGCGGTGTTCGTCTTGGTCGGATTCCTGCGGAGCATAGCCGGTTCCGGTTGCTCCGGCAACTACACCGGCGGATCTCCTGCCCAATTCTCCTTCTGTAAATCCGGCGTCTGCGATTGCCTGACGCGCGGTAACACATGCGATCATGGTGGCGCGGCTCATTTGCCGACGATTGCGAGTTTTTATCTGAGCAGCAAAAAGCTCATCAGCACCGGCTGGAAGCTCGACACCGAAAGTGCATTCGAGTCCTTGCGGATCGAAGAGGCTGAAACGCTTTGTTGCACTACGCCCTGAAACTATTCCGGCCCAGGAGCTTTCGAGATCAAGGCCCTGCCCTGTCATAAGTCCTAGTCCGGTTACTGCTACGCGATCAAAATTCATTTGTCCCCATCTGCCCTAAACGTCAGTACCACAGCTACCACTTCAGACGGTTCAGTTTCGGTACGACTTATATGCGCAATCGCCGATGATATTCCTGCCTCTTCGCGCAACTCTTTCCCGAGTCGTAGCGAAACAGATTTATGCTTCGGCAATTCAATCAGTTCGCATTCTGTAAAGTTATACGGAATGCCGGTCGCCTTGAACAAAGCTTCTTTGCAGCAGAACGCGGCACAAAGCGAAAACGCTGGCTCGGCGGATCCTTTAGCAAAACTGATTTCGTCTTTTGTGAATATAAAAGGAAACGGATGATCTTCGCACAAAGCAGAAACGAAGCGAGATGGAGATTCTGCGTCTATGCCAGCGCCGCAAAATGGCTGCGCCGAATCAAAGTTCCACTGAAAGGATGTCATCACCGTGCGCGACAATCTTGCTGGTAAGTTCGATGACTTCACCAACAGTTGACGCCGGTTTTTTCATAAGATGTTTTCCAAGAGTCTTGAGTTCTATCGAAAGCCGATGTTTCTTGCGAAAGATTTCGAGCAAAGAAAGCAGCATGAGTGAATCGCCTTCAAGGTCGTCGATGATATTTGTGCCGTCGGTGATGCTGGCACGGTCAACGTCACACTCTTCGGAGAAATATGTATAAACAGTATCCCGAATTTCCTGCTGCTTGACCGGATCTAAAACTGCCATCTGCCGAACTTGCTCCTGATAAATTGCCGGTTTCGCACCGGTCTCTTTTCGGGATCAAAAATAGTTTATGGTTTGGTGAATAAGAATCAGGCTGGGATACGATCAATCTGCCACATCAATGACTTGGATGCCGTTTACGACCGTAGCGATTCGACAGTTTTAACGCCATCGCCAAAGACTTTTTCATTGATCAAAGCAATTTTCTCCGGAAGAACCTCCCGGATTGCCTCGATCCAAAATTTCTCTTTTATCGACAGCATTGTAGAAAGAACGCCAAGCATAAATATGTTCAGTGTGCGTTTGTCACTCAGTAAAGACCCTGCCATTTTCAGAAATGGCGTGAAGTCTATCCCCTTTTTGTCAAGCTGGGAGAAATGTCGCAAGCCTTCGGTTTCGTCCATGCAGACAAGCCAATGCACCTTGCCACATGGGATCATCGGCGAAGCCACCGCTTTGCCGAAACGACGATGTGATTCGACCGATCCGCCGCGCTGAGCCATGCCGTGAACCGCACTCATCTTCACATGGAATCCGGCTTTTATCGCCGCCCGTCCGCAGATCTCGGCGGCGGTAAGCACGCCCTGTCCGCCGCATCCACAGAAAAGAATATTGTGAACAAACTCATTCGCCACAGGCTTCACTTCACAACACCTTTTCGCGTTTTGTAAAGAGCACACACGGACTTCTCGCAATGATCACAGAAAGCTCCGCGTCGGAAAGTCCCCGTAGAATCAGCTCGCGCAAACGATCCTGATCTTGAGGTCTGACCACATCGACATTCTTTACGCCGGATGCCCTGCATATCGCTTCAAGCGAAAGCGTTTCGGTCGGCTTGCCGCAAATATCAATGCCGGAACCCGGATGCCCCTGCCCGCCGGTCATTGCGGTAATGGAATTATCGAGGATGATTATCAGCCCGCGGCCTTTGTTATAGACCGTGTTTATAAGTCCGGTAATTCCCGAATGAACGAATGTCGAATCTCCGATTATGCCGACGGTTTTGTTGTCGTCATGTGCGAGGCGCATACCCTCATGCATCGTGATGCCCGCGCCCATGCAGAGGTTCGTGTGCATGGTCTTGTACGGGGGAAGCGCGCCGAGCGTATAACAGCCGATGTCGCCTGTCACCGTGAGGTCGAGTTGCGACATCACGGTAAACACAAACCCATGCGGGCAAGCACTGCACAACTGCGGAATGTTCGTCTTCTGCCGAACTTCCGTCTTAGGCTTTCCCGAAACAATATCGGAAATATGTTCCGGTTTGAGTTCGCCAATGCGATACGAATTGTGCTTCGACCGCGCCTTTATTCCAAGTGCCCGGACATGCTCTTCTATGAGTGGATCGAGTTCCTCAACCACCACCAGTTTCCTTACCGACTTCGCAAATCCCGTGATCTTTTCATCACAGAACGGCCACGAGAATCCGAGCTTGAGAACCGATGCATCCGGATAGGATTCCTTGACATATTGATAAGCCGCCGAGCTTACAATGAAACCGAGTTTATCTGAGCCGGGTTCAATGCGATTGAGTTTGGTCGTGTTGGCAAAAGCGGCCATACGAAGCAGGCGCTTTTCTATTCCGACATGACGCCGGTATGAGTTGTCGGGGATCATCACATATTTGGAAATGTCTTTTTTGAACGGCATGATTTTCGGCCCGACACTTCGTCCTTTTATTTTCACACTCTCTTCACTATGCGCCACTCTGGTGGTAATACGGAAGAGAACCGGAGTGTCAAACCGTTCCGAGATGGCAAAAGCTTCCTTGACAAATGCGTATGCTTCCGATGGCGACGACGGCTCGATCATCGGAGCCTTTGCGTAGGGAGCAACCCAGCGGGTGTCCTGTTCATTCTGTGAAGAATGCAGGCCAGGGTCATCTGCCACGACAACGACCATACCACCATTGACACCTGCATAGACAGAGGTCATAAGAGGATCCATCGCGACATTAAGCCCAACGTGTTTCGATGCATAAAGGCTTCGCGCTCCGCCAACCGCTGCACCGAAAGCCACTTCGTATGCAACCTTTTCGTTGACCGACCACTGGCTCTTCACGCCCTCGGCTCCACAGAGGAATTCGAGGATCTCGGTAGATGGCGTTCCCGGATACCCGGTAGCAACAGCAAGCCCAGCCTCCCATGCGCCGAGCGCAATCGCCTCATTGCCGGACAGCAGAAGTTTGCCGCCGTAGGCACATCCAGCAATCGCATCTGTCAATCGGAATCTATGCATCAGAAACTTTCAATTGTTTGATGACAGAATCTCATTCGCGATCTGTCAATCACCTGAACTACAAAACTCCAAACCAACAAATTAGTTAATCACTTCTTCAATATCAATACGCCAAGGCTGTCTGCATAAGCACTTGCGATTGACGATCTTTTTCCGGCAAGGATCATGGCCCTGATCTTCATGTAATTGTCGGCATCTACATTGCCGCTTCCGGCATTGGATTTGTAACGGTTCAACTGGGTCAGCTCCGATTGGGCTTTCAGTTTTTCGCTGTTGTCATCCTGACGGTTTTCGGAGACAGACGCTTCAAGCATCCTTGACAAAAGGAGATTCTGTTTGTCGCTTGTTGATACGTCAGGATTTTTCATCGAACCGGAAATTGCTTTGGCCTCGTTAGCGAGTTCTTCGGCGCGGTCGGCAAGATCTTTCTTTCCTTCGGAATAATATTTGTCGGCAAGATGGCGGAGCTTTTCGGATATGTCCTGCTGTGCCCGACGTGCGGCAGCACCACGATCACCGTTGGGGCCTTCACTTCCGGTTCCGGGCTTGCTTCCCTGCCCAGCCTCCGATCCTTCGCCCTGCCCTTCTCCCTGAGCTCCGGGCGAACCGCCACTGCCGAGCATATCACGAAGCATCCGGGCTGTCAGAGAATTGATCGCCGCCTGCTGGGCCGAGATCTGTTCGAACGACTGACCGCTTCC
>CAIOZP010000484.1 GCA_903862805.1 uncultured Fibrobacterota bacterium | reverse complement strand
CCGGGCTTGAAGCACGCACGACATCCCTGATTTCTTTACTCTGATTTCCTTGTCGGTGACTTCGCATGAGCGGAGGAAAAGTCGCAATGAATCTTCAAGGGAACCCGGCAACTGCGTGAAAGTTTTAGTCGGCTCGCTCTTTTTTGCAAACCAGTGATGTTTGACAAATCCGGCTACCGGTTTCAGTACCATTGTCAGTGCCAACAAAGCAATGCAGGCGACAAAAACCAGAGCGACAAATCTTAAAAGTTTGATGTTCACGGATTGATCTTCAGCTTACGTTTTTCATTTATCAGTTATAGTGGAAAATAAAACCTGCCATGACATCAGGAATCATTATCTGCTCGATACATAATGAATGATTTTCGGTCTATTGAGAGCTGTCTTTCGCAATGTGCCTGTCGAGCCGGAATTATTTTCACCTGTCTCTATAACAGAGTGATAAGAATACGGCGGACATTTGCTTAATACGAAATCCAATTTCAGCATCGATGTAATATCGGGCTTTGAACGAAAAGTCGAATTGTCGATGGAAACAGATCGGTATATCGTTCACACTGTTTCCACTCCAGCACAGCTCGAAAAACTCTTCCGGCTCAGGTACGAAGTTTTCTTTAAGGAAATAGCCGGAGTCGAAAACGAGACCGGCATAGACATAGATGAATTTGATCTTGCGTGTGATCATATTGCGGTCTTCGATAAGGCCGGTGAAAATTATGTCGCGACCTATCGGCTAAATTCATCACTGTATTCAAGCCGGTTTTATTCACAGACGGAATTCGATATCGATTCCATTCTGGCGACTCCAGAAGTGAAGCTTGAGATCGGTCGGGCCTGCGTTCATCGTGACCACAGACGCGGCATAGTGCTTATGCTGCTTTGGCGCGGAATCGTTCAGTACATGAAGAAAATCGATGCTCGATTCCTGCTTGGCTGTTCAAGCGTGAATACGGTTGACCCGCAGATCATTCGCGAGGTTACACATATATTCCGCAGACATTATTTGAGTGCGCCGGAGTTCCGCGTGAGACCGAATCCCGAGCTTGCCTTTTCCGGAATTGAAGATTTTGTTGGTGAAGTCACAGACAATCCATCGGCCAGATTAAAGGAATTGATACCTCCGCTTTTTGCCACGTATCTTGAAGCCATGAGCTGTCGTGTCTGCGGTGATCCTGCAATAGATTCTTTCTTCAAATGCACGGACTTTCTCATCCTCGTCGATCGCCAGAACCTTCTTGACATAACAAGAAGTCGGTACGATCTCTGATGAGAATTCTGATCGGGGTCGTGAGATTTTTCTTGGCGTGGATAATCGTTGCCGCCTTTATTCTCACTACGTCAATCGGTTCCATCCTGATTCCTGATTTTGCCAAACGGCGCAGATTTTATTCCAGTGTCATGTCGAGGTACTGTCGAATCGGTATTGCGGTTCTTGGATTCCGGCTTATGGTCAGCGGCCTCGAAAAGGTGAAAGCCGGATCGTCGCTTGTCGTTTCAAACCATGTTTCATATACAGATATTTTTCTTATATCATCGCTTTGCCCATCACTGTTTATTACATCTGTTGAGGTACAGAGAACCTTTTTCCTTGGGGCCATCACAACCCTTGGCGGAAGCATTTTTGTTGAACGACGCAGTCGCACACGTTTGGCCGACGACATTGATAAAACGGCAAACGCAATACAATCTGGTCAGCGCGTAGTTTTGTTTCCTGAAGGAACAACCGGCAATGGCGATGTAATCCTTCCGTTCAAGGCCTCGCTCTTTGCCGTCGCCGAAAAAGGCGACGTTGCGGTTCAGCCGGTCTGCATAAAGTACAGCCGTATCAATGGCGAAAAAATTGATAAGACAAATCGTGACCGGCTGTATTACTACGGAGAGATAGAATTCTTTCCCCATTTTTTCATGCTGCCGTTTATCGGTTCAGTTGAAGTGGAGCTGACATTTCTCGATCCGGTTCCGCAAGGCAGCGGGCTTTCGCGCAAGGATATTTCCAAGCTATGCCGTGAGCGCATCAATGCCGTATATTCTGCATAAATAAAACGATGAAGGTGACATGAACGAAGTTGTCGAAAGAATCGAGCTTTTCAAGAAAGAGCGCGGGGCGGAGATCCATGAGCAAAAATATCAGGGCGGCGCTATTCAGGATGTGGCCGATTACGTGGGCGATTCCTACGGGCTGTCGGTTGAAGCGGCTCGATGCGGTGCAGAGGTGATCGTGTTCTGCGGTGTGCGTTTCATGGCCGAGACTGCAAATATTCTCTCTCCCAAAAGCACTGTGATCCTGCCAGCTCCCGATGCCGGATGCCCCATGGCCGATATGATAAGCGCCGATGATCTTGCAAAAGCGAAGGCTGAACATCCCGATCACATTGTAATGTGCTACGTTAATTCGACCGCAGAGGTCAAAGCGCTATCAGATGTTTGCTGCACTTCGAGCAACGCAGTGAAAATTGCGAACAGACTACCGGCAGGCAAGCCGATACTGTTCGTGCCCGACCGACATCTGGGATCTGTTGTG
>CAIOZP010000483.1 GCA_903862805.1 uncultured Fibrobacterota bacterium | reverse complement strand
CAGCTTCACCGGCTTCCGCAGGTTGATGAACTCTCAGTGATGCTCGACATGGATGAGACCGAAGTTGCAGAGGCGCTGCGGTTCACCGGACATCATATCTCGCTCGACGCACCTTTTTCAAACGACAGCGACGGCGGAACTCTCCACGACATGATCTGCGATGAACTTGGCCCTTCTCCCGACAGCGGTCTCGACTGCTCATCTCGCGAAAAGATCGTCGCATCGATGCTCGCCGGACTCGCCAGACGCGAACAGGATGTGGTACGGCTCTATTTCGGAATCGGCGGCGAACCTTGTCTGACACTTGCCGAAATCGGCGAACGGCTCGGGTTTACCCGCGAACGCATCCGCCAGATTCGCGACAGCGCGCTTGAGAAACTGAAAAACAGCAGAGATCTCGCAGGGGTTGATCTTCGCGACGTTTTTTGACCGGATAACCGTTCATTACTTGCCCAGAATAGGGTTCGTGCAAGTGATCACTTCGGCAGGCTCATGACATCGCTTCACCCTGTCACCGAACGAGAATCTCTGGCCCATGAGCGGAGCCGAAGGGCGCGGAGATTACACAAGGGCAGCTCTATTAATTCGGTTTTCAAGCGAGACCGAGCGAAAAAATCGAGGATGAGGCGCATTTTTGAAGCATATCCGGGGGATATGTTGAAAAATGGAACGAAGTTTGCACAAGCGTGTTTGATCGGATAAAAAAAGAACTACCTTCCTTGTCGTGGGCCTAATCAACAAACAAAGAAGGCACCGAGGGATGAGGTCATAGCGAAGCGTTCTTAAGGCGACAGTGTTTTGAGATGGGGGAATCATCATCCAGACGCTCAAATCTCTTTCCGAACAGTCGGGGGAAGAAAAAAAAGAGGCGATATCTCTTATCGAATATCGCCTCTTTCGAGCACAGTTTTCAAATCTTCAAATTATCAGTTGCCCGCGCAAAACCCGGCTGAAACCTTTCAGAAGCCCTGAAGTCCGCAGCACCTCGTGCAAACCGGCATCAAACCCTTCTTCATTTCGCGGCGGAACTTTTTCATCTCCGGCCCGTTCCAGACTTCGTAGAAAGGTTTCTCGTTGATGTTGCCCGACGTGTAGTCCTGATAGTCGCGGCATGGAGTCACGCGGCCGTCGGGTGACACCTCGGCAACGTGATATATGCTGTCGCAGTGCGGGTAGCCGCAGTGCCAGGTATGGTCGTTGTAGTAGCGGGCGATGTCTTCTTCACTGTAAATATCGGGCAGGAACTGCGGAACGCTTGCGCGTCCTTTGCTGATGCGAATGACCTCGGCGATCTGCTCGGCGGTGACCTTCGGATCAACGTCGTTGAAGCAGCTCTTGAGATATCCGCGATGATTTTTGGGGGCGTATCCGAAACGGCTCTCGAAATCTTTTTCGTGCTGAGCGGAACGTTCTTCGGTGATGAACCAGCCGAAGTAGTAGGGATGCAGTTGCGTTTTGTCAAGCACGAGGCGGTGGATGTCGGCGAGGTGTTCGTAGTTGGTGTTCGAGATAACAGAGATCGGAATAACCAGCGGCATTGTGAGACCTTTTTTGATTTTGATCTCTTCAACCATGTCGATGACTTCCATCGTCTTCTCGAAGTTCTCTGAGTTGCCGCCTTTGGGCGAACGCATCACGTTCTGTGATTCGGCATTCCATCCGTCAAGCGAGAGGAACAGAATCGACAGCGCACCGGTGTCGATAAGATCGGCCAAAATCGGCTTGAGCGCCTGCGCGTTCGTCACGATCGAGCCGTAGAGATTGTACTTGCCGAGTTCCTGGAACAGCGGCAGCAGCGGCTTCCAGAGCGTAGGTTCACCGCCCCAGATGTAATAAACCGGCCGGTCGTGTCGGGTTTCGAACACCATGCGCTTGACTACATCGAAATCGAGTTCCTGAAGTTTTTCGCCGCGACGAAGCTTTTCGGTAAGATGTCCGTTCTCGCCCCACTGACCGCAGCTCTTGCACTGAAGATTGCAGACCTCGTTGACACGAAGAGAAATCTGCTGAACCTTCTGCTCGCCTTCGGGATTGTTGGTGCCGAAGTATTTGCGGAACTGCTGAGGCAGCATTGACGAATGCGTAAGATCTTTCAGCAAATTCGGAAGGATGTATTTAGAGACGAATCTTCCGGGTAACAGCGCTCTGCCGTTCAGTTTGGACATTTCAATTTTTCCCTGACTTGAAAACGTTCTGTTTCATTTTTTAGGATGCAAAAATACATCGGGACT
>CAIOZP010000482.1 GCA_903862805.1 uncultured Fibrobacterota bacterium | reverse complement strand
AGCGGCCCGGTGTGATCCTCGGCATTACACTTTGTATAACGCTTGTGGCTGTTGCCTGCGCATTCCTCATCAAGGTTGACTCCAACGAGGAAAACATGTTTGCGAAGGATCATCCGATAAGCATCTGTTCGCAGGTGATAAACAAAAACTTCGGAGGATCGCAGTTCATTTCCATGCTTGTCGAAGGCGACATAAAAGATCCTGTTGTTCTCAACAGAATTCAGATGTACGAGGACTCGCTCAAGAAAATGCCGGGCGTGGCGCATGTGACATCAATGGCCGATGTGATCCGCATCATGAGCAAGGCTATCCTCGACAAAAACGATCCTGATTACGACCGCATTCCGCATTCGCGTGATGCGGTTGCGCAGTATCTCGAACTCTATTCGATGAGCGGAAATCCTGAAGACTTCGAGAAGCTCGTGGACTTCAATTTCGAGAAAACGCAGGTGATGATCGGAATCAATGACGGCAGACCCGAAGTCGTTCACAGCATTACCAACGCGATAAGAGGATTTGCGAAGAACGACAAAAGCATCACGGCTTTCGGCGGACAGGCGGTCATATTCGACGAGCTTGCAAATATCCTGATACGAGGTCAGATCGATTCGATTCTCTTCGCATTCTTCTCGATTCTGATTTTAGTTGTGGTTCTGTTTCGCTCATTTCAGGCCGGAGTTCTGGCATCGATTCCGCTTTTGGTATCACTAATACTCGGCTTTGGTGTGATGGGCGCAACGGGGATCAAGCTTGATATTGCAACCGCGATAATCTCGTCTATTGTGATGGGAACCGGAGTTGATTTCACGATTCAGTTTTTGTGGCGATACAGAACCGCGCGACAAAGCGGACTGGATCATCCTGCGGCAATCACGAACACGCTTACAACTACCGGACGTTCGATTGCGTTCAATGCAATCTGCGTGGTATCGGGCTTCGGCGTTCTTCTCTTTGCGTCAATGCCGCCAATGAAGCACCTTGCGATTCTGTTCAGCGTGCTTACTCTTGCCTGCATGGTAGCAACGCTCATGGTGGTTCCGGCAATCTGTTTAATATGGAAACCGAAGTTCCTCGATCCTAAATAATTTGAAACAAAAAACTTTTTTACTGGAGGTATGAAATGAAAAACATCAGCGCGAAATTCGTTATGACAGTTTCGGCAATCATCGGGTTCGGCTCGATATTCTGCTACGCAGACGACGCGAAGCAGATCATGCAGAAATCGCAGGATGCAATTACACTCGACGGATTCGAGTCGATCACCACAATGACGATCAACGACGGAAAGGGCAATCAGCGCGTTCGCAAGTTGTCAACCGCATCCAAGCGCGAGCCTTCCCAGAAAATGACGAAGACGGTCATGCGATTTTTGGAACCGGCCGATGTGAAGGGAACAGGAATCCTCACCTTTGAATACGAAACCAAAGACAATGACATGTGGCTCTACATGCCCGCGCTTCGCAAGGTTCGCCGTATTGTCAGCAGCGAAAATTCGAAGAGCTTCATGGGTTCCGAATTCACTAACGCCGATCTCACAAAACCAAAGATCGACGACTACACATACAAGTCGCTCGGCGATGAAACTATCGACAACACCGAGTGTTTCAAAATCGAGATCACGCCTGCCACAAAGGACATCGCCAATTCCTACGGCTATTCCAAAAAGGTCGCTTGGATCGGCAAGTCCGACTACGTCGCCCGCAAAAACGAATACTACGATCTCGACGGAAAGCTGCTGAAGGTAATGACAGTCAAAAGCATAAAACTTCTTGACGAGAAGAACAAAAAATATCAGAAAATAGAGAATAGCCATCGTTCCAAGCAGTTTTTCAGAACGAATAAGTAAAATATCAGCAAGAATATTCTTTAATCCGATAACCTTAAGTTTTTCACCATCATTCGTTGGTTT
>CAIOZP010000481.1 GCA_903862805.1 uncultured Fibrobacterota bacterium | reverse complement strand
TAAAACTTTATGCGTGCTTGAAGTTCAACGAAGGAAATCTTTGTTATCTTGAGGATATTGAGACGGAAATTACGCATAAAAAAGTTCCTGATGCCATAGTTTTTACTCATTCCCATTTTGATCATGCGATGGATATCGGGATTATTCTGAATTGGTATAAAAAAACGGCTGGAGAATATCCGTCTGTTTATGGATGCAAATCAATCGGCAATATCATCAAAAGCACTATCCCGAATTTTTCTAAATTCACACAAGTAGAAAAAGGCAAAATTTATACACTCTCAAACGAACTCACTATTCGATTTGAGGCGGCTATGCATCTTATTGCACCACCAGTCACCGAATTGCTCAAAGGCACTATTAAGCAGCCAATGAAAAAGCAGCCGAGTGAATTTTTTGATTACCTGGAAGGTGAAATGCACATGGTGATCATTGAGCATAATCGGTTTGGTAAAATTGTCAATCTGGGAAGTGCCAATTTTGATTCTGAAGTAAACATCGTTGATCTTGTCGGCAGTTCGAAACTGCCGATTACAATGATACCGGCGGTTGCTTCTCTGAAAGAAGAAAATGTAATCAGCAATTTTCTCAAAAATGTTGTCAATCCTTGCAATCCAGGTCGCGTACTTCTATCTCACTGGGAAAATCTGCAGAAAAGCCTTCAAGAAATTCAGCAGAACAAAAAGGACTCCACGAGCATTGCCAATGTAGCAAAGATTCTGGAATTACTAGGCAATAAACTTGAAAACAGAAGTTTGCCTGTTCTGGAGACGGTAACAGTTCTTCCGTCTTCTCAGCCGGATCATCATAATTAGAACAGTTTTGTTTTCAAAAAAGTAACGCATCGAAAAGATTGTGACTCACAGGATGCCTTCGCTGGCGTCCCGTTTTTATTTGCCTACACGAGTGAGAACCATCGTAGAAGGGATAAAATTCACCAGAACGATGAAGCAAAGCTCCCGTCGCGATCGCGGCCACAAGCAACACGACCGTATCGACTACTCCGATACGCCAGTAAGTGACTATTGCCATGACGATCAAAAGTCCGGTTCAAACATAATTTCCGATTCGTGGCCCTTCCCGACAAGATATTTTTCGCGTCGTTTCGCAGGCGTAAATTCCATTTGTTAACAGCAGTTACCACATTCTTTGCTCAGCAGGCAGAATCTTCGTCTTTATTTTCGTTTCTTGCTTAAACTATTGTGCATGTATAGGATTGACGAGGCGAGTTCCATATTGAAAAAGGGGTACTCTTTCGGTATCATGCTACCGGGAAGTGTTCCTGAAATCTCAAGTAAACCCGAATTATTGATCTTTAATAATAGTTGACGCAAAAAAGAAGGGGTTTTTATGCGTAAAAGCAGGATCGCATTAGTATTGTCAGCCGGATTGGTTTTAGCCGGTCTCGGTGTTGTGGCATACAATTTCCGTGAAGCCGGCGAGGAATGGGTTCGTCCGCTTCTGCTTGGTGGTGAAAACGAAGCCGACGAAAAATACGACGCCAATAAGATGGCGGCGAAGAATCGCCACTGGACCGGCGCCGAAGCCGCAGCAGCCCAAAACGCATACGATGCAATCCGTCAGGGACTTCCTTCAACGTCTCCGAATCATTCGGGGATTAACACATATGCAGGTGGCGCGCTTGCAGGATCATGGACGTGTCGCGGGCCGTTCAACATGCCGGGTTCGTTCGAGTTTTCCGAAATGGATGAAGGTACCGACACCGTTTATGCTGTTACATGTGGTCACTACGGTGCCGTCGAGTTTATCTGGAAAGGAACACTTGCCGGTGATAATTTCGTCCGGATCAACAACAAATATCCGGCAAGATTCCACGACCTTAACATCGTTCCCAACGGCACTGGGCGCCGTGTTGTAGCGAGCATCGAAAACGGAAACATTCTCTACACCGACGATGCCGGTGCAAACTGGACTTATTCGACCGGCATAAACGGAAATATCCGCAGTTGCATTGTCGATCGTACCAACAATTACGTGATGTATGCGACCGACGGCGCGAAGGTTTACAAATCCACCGACCTCGGAACATCATTCACGGTGTTCCAGACGATCGGATCATCGGCCACCAACGCATGTCTTTACAAACCGCGTTGGCCCACAAAGCAGAACAACGATAACAACATCTACCTCGGAATTGAAGGCAAGTTTTACAGCATGGCTTCGGGCGGATCATCGTTTACGCAAAAGGGAACGATGAACACCGGCGGCACCATTTCGATCGGCGGCGATTCCAGAAAGCTCTGGGTAGTTATAGGTGGAACCAAATGGAACTACAGCACCACTAATGGAACGTCGTTCACCTATATCAATATTCCTTCAAACTATTACGGCACCGCCGGAAGCGACATGGAAGCAGGGCATTTTCCTGGTGTCGATCCTGAAAATCCGAATATTCTAATCGGTGGATATACCAATCCGGGTGTTTCGAAAGACGGTGGTCAGACGGTTGACTATTCTGCAGAACCATACTGGGGATATTATCAGAATGCTGTCGGCAACGATCAGAAGGTTCGCATTCACTATCATCCCGACTTTCAGGGAAACCAATTCTTCTATGATAAATCAGGAACGCTTCTGACTCTCCGCTCCAGCGATGGCGGTGTTTTCAGATCTTACAACGAGTGGACAAGCGTTCCGTATGCAAATCAAACGGCCATGGAAGCGGCGTTCTATGACATCACGCTGCTTGGTGTGCCTTCGCAGGAATGCTATCGCGGCGGATTCATATACGGGAAGAACAGCGCCGACCACATGACCTGCGGAACACAGGATCAGGGCTGGCAGGATGTCAGATCGAGCACATACGGAACTACCACGATGTCGTTCGATCAGGTCGGAGGCGGCGACGGTCCAAGCTGCATCACCGGCGACGGAACGATCGGTTGGTCATACAACTATCAGGGAACGAAAGCGTTCTCCCGCTTTCCGCTCTACAACGGATCAACTTATACCGGTCAGACCGGAACCAAGTCAACGCCGACCGATTTTACTTTCACCGACAACGGACGGTATTTCACTCCATCGGTTGGCGATTGGCAAAACGGTGACTGTATCTGGGTTCTGTCCAAAACACTTCGGCGCATAACCTACAGTGGCGGAACAACGACCGGTATTGAAAAAAGCTTCACCAATACTAACTACCACATTCAGGGAATAGCTCAGTCTCATGCGACTGCCAACCTCGTTTTTGCGATGCAGGAAGGCGGCATCTGGAAATCAACAGACCGCGGTTCAACCTGGAGTGCGGTAACAACATCTGCGACAACAGGGATTACCGGCTGGGAAGATCCGAACGGCGACAGTGGTTGGGGAATACCGAACTTCGGTATGGGCTATGCGCCTAACGATCAGACGATCCTCTTTGCAACGAAGTCAGGTTCCGGTGTCCGGTCTGTTCTGTCCATCGATGGAGGCACAACCTGGATAAATGTCACCGGTAGCGGCGCGAATCTTTTTCCTGACTGTCATGTCAATGGCATGAGCGGCAATGCAGCAGGAACACTCATCTTCGCATCGACAAGCATGGGACCTTACGTGTTCGTTGTTGCGCAGCAGAAGTGGTATCCTCTCGCAACCGATTCGGATGTACCGCTCTTCTGGGGCCAGATCTGCTATTGCTCGAATTTCGGCGGACAGGAAGTGGTACATTTTTCGACCTGGGGTCAGGGTGTATGGGATTTCACCATCGACAATAATTCACCGAAACTCGGCATCACGTCTCCTGCTGGCAGCTCCTATAATGTCGGCGCAGTTGTTCCGATCACATGGAGCACAAACCAGACCGGCACCGTCACCGCCGAACTTGATAAGAATGGAACGCTTGTGAAATCGCTCGGAACCGCCGCCGCAACCGGTAGTCTTAGCTGGACAATCGCAAGCGATGCAGGAACCGGCAACGGTTATACCGTGAAGCTGACGCTCGGAAGTCTCTCGGCGACAAGCGGAACATTCTCGATTGTTCCGACGCTTGTGAGAGTTCCGCAGAAGTACATTTCGGTCGATAGCTACGATAGCCAGAACAGCACGAGCGAGGCTGCAGCACTGACTCTCGACGGTGATACCACAACGATGTGGCATACCGACTACACGGTAAGCACGCCGAACTATCCGCACTACATCGTTTACAAGATTCTCACGAATTCTATTACGATCAACAACATGCTTGCCTTCTCGTACCGGCCGCGTAACGACGGTGGAACCAACGGGGATGTGAAGGATTATCAGGTGCTCGTTTCATCCGACAATTCAACTTGGGCACCTGCGGTCAGCGGATCATTGCCAGCCACAGCTGGTGAACATACCGTGATGTTCGATTCGCCTTACGCCGGAACAGATGCGGTGTACGTCAAGTTCCTCGCGACCTCCGAGCAGAATGGAAATGCCTTCGCCTCGATGGCAGAGTTCAATCTGTTCTGCGACAGCTACGACACAATCGTAGTATCGGCAAAGAACCGCGCCGGTCTGCTGAAATCGGCATCGATATTAGCCGCCGGAGCGGCACTGCGGATAACGCTGCCGGTATCCGACAATATCACCGTGACGATGTTCGATGTGAAGGGCGCAAAGGTCTTCGAGAAGCAAATGAACCTTCCTGCCGGATCGTCTAATATCGATCTGAGCACCAGCGGACTTGCGGCAAAGCAATACGTTGTAAGGCTCACCGGAAAGTCAGGCGTGATGACGTCGAAGATTGTTTTGAAATGAGTTTTGGGTATTGATTGATTGAAGAAAAGGCAGGAGTCGATGGATTCCTGCCTTTTCTTAAACCCACAAAATCATGACGCATTGATTTGAGTGGAAGACATTCCGACGTTTCAAGGAAAAGGCTGGTTGATGATGTGATCGACTCCAGAGAAATATTGTCTGATTACACCGAAACATTGTTCGACTTCGTCGTTAACCGTGCCCATGTCGCCGATAGATCATCCAACGCCACCGTTAACAGTGCCCATGCCACCGAAATATCATCCAACATGGTCGAAACAAGTTCCAACACCACCGCCCGAAACAACTGCTGATCCGCATATTGTATTTAGCGGGTGTTAGACGAAGAGGAATGAAAGGATGTTTGGGAGATCAATTCCATATTGCCATGAGATACGGTGATAAACATAAGCGACGGGCGGGATTCGTAGGCCATTGGCTAATATTTCGCGTCCATTTCCATCATTTCAAATTTGCATTCTGCTATCTTAGGATTGAAGCTATTATCAATAAAGGAGATGTTCTAATATGAAAACAATCAGGATGGCACTTGCCTTTTTTGCTCTCAGTTTCGCGTATTCCTTTGCCGAGTCACTGCTCCGTTCCAAGTAGATCCACAGTCCCGTGAGTTTGCCCAAAAGGGGACAAATCTTCTCTATGTTCAGGAGTACATCAGTCCTGCGAAGCTTGACAGCATCGATTTCTCCCAATTTGAATATTTCATTTATTCCTTCTTTACAGCCGATGGACATGGCAACCCGCTGCGCAGTATCAATGATGTACTCCTTAGTAAGATGGTGCAGAAAGCCCATGCAGCCGGAACGAAAGTGATCCTCAGTTTTGCTGGCGGGGCAGGAGTAACATACGATCCAGATCTCATGATGGACACGATTGCCAGCGACTCAAGCGCAGAGAAAAACTTTATTACACATATGATGAATCTGGTAAGATCATACGATCTTGACGGAATTGACAATGACTGGGAGCCATACACCAGTGCGTGGTCGGATGCTTCTATTGGATTAAAATATGAAAGCCTGATGAAAGCTATCAGGGACTCACTTACAGCCCAAGAAACAGTTGAAAAGGCAACATGGGATACAATCACAGGTTCCAAAGAACCTTTCGTTGGAAAGACATTGTCTGCTGCTGCAATTGCAGAACCTTCTTATTCGGATCGCTACATTACAGCAAACACGCTGATTCTTTTAGACTATGTCACTCCGATGATGTATTTCTTTGGCCCCTCGGCATCCGACTCGATCAATTTGAATGTTGCTTACTGGACGAACACGAGGTCTCTGCCGAAATCCAAACTGATCATTGCACTACCTTTCTATGGCGTTTCACCACTCGACTGGAGTCCATCCCAGGCCACACAATCTTATCGGGCACTTCTGGCGAATGATTCACTCGCATACACCAAAGATACGACTTTTTATATTAGCAATACATATTACTACGCTGGACCTCACGAAATAGCCAAAAGGGTAGATACTGCATGGAGTAAATGTGGGGGAACAGCATGCTGGGATCTTGTATGCGATGCAATTGGCGACAAATCCCTCCTCAACGCATTGCAACGCGAGCGCATTCTCCTCGACAAGCCAATGGCAATTTCCAATAACCCTCAGATGCGCCAGATTCCAAACCTTACTCTTTCAGGAACATCCCTGGTTCTCTCTGAGCCCGCAATGGCCCTTAGAATCTATTCACCGGCAGGAAAGATTATTGCGTACCATAATCTTGGCGGACATTCATCGAGAGTTCCTATTGAAGGGAAATTAGCCAAAGGCTTGTATATTGCCGAGATAATGGGTATGGATGGTGCAAAATACGTGCAAAGAATAGTTATCCGATAAGACCATTACTGAAATGAATATTTCTCTACCGGCCAGATTACAAAGCATAGAAGATCTTACGATACGTCGTGGACAATCTTGCGAGCTGCTCGACCATTCTCTCCAATGGGTTTGAATGAGAATTGATGCTATAAGCCCGATCGAAATAACGGATCAATACTCTGCGATCAATAATCAGATGCTCTTGTAGGATCTCTGCACCCTTCGATACTTCCGTAGTGGCTATAAGCGCGATTTCTGTTGTCGCTTCATATTTGCCAACCAACTCAAGAATGCCTTCCAGACTGTCAAACAATCCGCTTCTGCGCCACTACCTCAAGGCTCGGCCGCAGTTTCGGAACAAAAGTTCGCAGAACAAAGAACAATGGCATCATCATCAACAACAAAACTCGCCCAAAGGAATTGCCGAGCGCGCCGTGCTCGCTGTTATTACCTAAACCTAATCGGCGAAGAAGGCTTGCCGATTCAACTCCGAGGCTGTCCCACCATGGTCTTCTGATTTCGATTCTGTCGAACCCGGCCTTGCTCAATGCGAGCTTTAACGAATCGGGCGAGAAGAAACGGATGTGAGTCGGATCTTCGAGATTCCACCATGCGGTTCCGAAAAATTTCAGGCCCAAAGAATCACCCGCAGGCGTAACGAAATGAATGACACCGTTTGGTCGAAGAGATTTCGCTGCTGTCGCGAAAACTTTGCAAGGATCGAGTAGATGCTCAATCACATGCACTCCGTAAAACAGATCGATCGATTCAGGCGCAAGAGATAAATCCTCTGCACAGACCTTGTGGTGAACGATGCGCTGGAGAAGATCGTCTCCGACTGGTCGTTCGAGCATCTCGGCTTCACTGCCCTGAACATTCCGGCCTTCGGTTAAATGGCGTTCGAGAAGAATTCCAGCGCCGAATCCTATTTCAAGAAGATCTTTCGGATCGACGTTTCTCTTTTGCAAAGCCCTCGCCTGCGAACGCCATGTAAGTGCCAGACGAAATCTGTCGAAAGCCCCAACGCCGCCCCAGGGATGACGACGAGCGCCCGATGGACAACGCTTCATATCCCGCTCGACATGATTGCATGACGGGCAGAGATCGAGTTCATTCTCCGAATCGAGTTGCCAAATATTCAAAGGCGTTTTGCAGATTTCACACGCAGTGATCGAGCTCATTTTATTTCCGATCATTTTGGTTCAGAAAATTCCGGCTGAAATATACATCCGGAAGAAAGCGGAACTCCGGTGCAGGATTTCATTGTGCAAGAGATCGTTTCGTTCGGGCATAAATATTGTCTGCATCAGGCCTGTTCAACAATAGACTCGGTGTGATTTGTTTTTATTTTCACAGTCATCCCACAATAATAAATAAGCCCTTGTAAAAAGAGCGGGCCAGGCATCATGTTATGAATCACAACAACCATAACAAAGGAGATGCC
>CAIOZP010000480.1 GCA_903862805.1 uncultured Fibrobacterota bacterium | reverse complement strand
TGGCAGAAACTTTATTGACAGATACGACTGGGGAAATGCCGCTTTGGGCTCGCACTTTTCCAGCAGATTTCTCTTCGACGGATGATGATGTTGAATTTGATTTATCCACCGTCAAAACAGGTTTGTCTGATAACGGAACACAATTCATTCGCATACTGTCAAGCTTTGCCATGTCTGGGAAACGCCCATATCTTTTCGAAAGCTCTCCACGGAATTTGGAAGCGGCAGCAGTATCTCCGGCAAGGCAAGCGGATTCGGTTCCATGAAACAGGATCGGGAAGCGCAATTCTTCACTGCAATATTTGGCAGCAAGCGAAAATTGACGAAGCGCCTCCGCATAATTTCCGCGTGCCAATTCTATCTGACCAAGTTGATACCTCGCGGTAAATGCGCGTTCACCACCGTCGGAGGTCGTACGGTCACGCCAGATCGACTCGGCCTTCGACGTGTCGCCAGCTGCAATAAGTGCGATTGCCAGTGCATGACGATTGCTCGCAGTCGGAGCTGATGATGCGCGTCTGTCAAGCAGAATGACGGCAGAATCCGCTCGGCCTGCGGTCACAAGACTGTCTGCCAAAAAATCGGTTGAATCCGGTATGGCTGAAACCGTTGATATTGCGAAGAAGAAAATTCCGATCATCTGTGGAAAATACAAAACGGGAAGCATAGACATGTTTTGCTAACTTTACAGAGATGCGAAACGAGGGCATTGCCATTCCCTATTTGTCAAGCCCCATCTCTCGAAGGAATCTGTTGTTGTCACGCCATTTGGGGGTGACGGCAACAAATAGTGACAGGCGGACCGTGACTCCGGCGAGTTTTTGTATATCGGCTTGGGCTCCGGTGCGGATAGCACCAATACCGGTTCCGCCTTTGCCGATGATGATCGCTTTCTGACCACTGGTTTCGACGTGAATTGTGGCGTCTATCTCGTGGCGCGTTTCGGTTTCACGATAGCGCAGGATCTCGACGCAAGCCGCATGTGGAACCTCTTCGCGGGTCGCATCTATTATGTGCTTGCGGATAAGCTCCGATGCGAGGAAGCGCATATCTGCATCGGTAATGTCGTCGTCGGAAAAGAACTGCGGGCCTTCGGGAAGCATTGGCAAAATGAGGTCGAGAAAAGTCTGCTTCGCGGCCGGATCCTTTGCCGATATTGTTATTTGCGGTGCCTCGCGTGTGCCCGGATAGCGAGTGTAAAAAGCCTCTTTTGCAGCGACAGCGTCGTCGCAAACATCAGCCTTGTTGAAGACGATGCAAACTCGGCCAGACACGCTGGAAAGCATCTCGGCAACAAGATCCTCTTCTGCTCCGGCAGGTCGCACCATGTCAACTATGCGGCATACGATGTCAGTGCCTTCATCACCTGAGATGGCGGAGCGGCTCTTCTTCAGCATTCCATCGTTGACGCTGTGACGGCCTTTGTGAATTCCCGGTGTGTCAAGAAAAACGATCTGCCAATTCTCGCCGGAAAGAACTCCACGAAGATTTCGCCGCGTGGTCTGCGGCATCGGAGAAACAACTGCCAGATCTTCACCAACGAGCGTATTCATAAGCGTTGACTTACCCGCATTAGGCCGTCCTGCGAGAGCGATAAAGCCTGAACGGTATTTTACTTTTTCTTCTTTTGTCAATTCATATTTCTTTCAGATTAGTTCCGTTGATCATTGCCCAAGTACCTTATTTGTCGCCGCAAGCGCCACATCGAGCATGAAGTCTATCTGCTCTTTTGATATTAGCAGAGTCGGCACGAAATACATCGTGTCGCCGAGTGGTCGCACAAGAAGTCCGCGGGAAAGAGCATCTTGACAAACGCTAAAAACAGTCCGATCGGCAAATCCGAATTTAGCATTTGTCAATTTGTCGGCTACAAATTCTATCGCGCCAATCATACCGATGCTTCTCACGTCGCCAACATTTTTATGATCCAAAAATCTCGTGATCAGTCCTTCGGAAAAATATCGCATTCTGTCAAGCGATGAATGCGGCAGAGTTTCTTCAACTATGACTGAAAGTGCCGCACATGCCGCGGCAGAGGTGATCGGGTTTCCGGTGAAGGTGTGGCCGTGATTAAGAATGCGGTCGCTTCCATATTCGCCTTCGAAGGCCGAATAGATCTGTGGCGTTACCGCCGTAAATGCCATCGGTAAAGATCCGCCGGTGAGGCCTTTTGCAGCACAGATAATGTCAGCATTTACTCCTGCTTTTTGAATCGCCCAGAAAAGCGGAGCGACCAAACAGAACCACCAGTAGTGTCCTTAAACGAAAATGTCGTCCTGACATTACCGTGGGTCAAGGA
>CAIOZP010000479.1 GCA_903862805.1 uncultured Fibrobacterota bacterium | reverse complement strand
TTATGTCTCAGTACCCGCAGACAGCACAGTGAGTGTCACACTTGATCTTAGCCCTGTCAGTGCTGTTAATAATGGGGTAGTGTGCTTTGAAGCGATTGACACAGCCGCTAAGACATCGGCGTTTATTGCGATTGCCGTTACAGCCGGTTCCGGCGATGTCGGCAACGTGTTTAAGATCCCGCCTGAAAATCTCAACGGTGTATTTCGTCGTGGCGACATTCTTCATGTTGATTTCCATGAAGGAGTGATCAATGTTACGGGTTTGGCGAACGATCATTCGATGATCTGTGCTCAGCTGATCGATTCACGCGGACGGCAGGTAAGAATTGGCACTGCAACGTCGGCAGGCAATGCAGTATCGTTCAATGTCGGTTCACTGGCGGCAGGCAGGTATATGTTTCGACTGAGTTCGATCAATGGAGCAACGGTGTCTGTTGCTCCGGTAACGATTCCATAATCTTACAAAAAATTTCCTGAAGAGATTGATTTCCGGCCGATGCAAATCGGTCGGGGATTTTTCAGAGCTGCCCATTAATAATCGAAACAGACAATCTCCGTCGGTATTCTCACCCATGAATCATCTTCCTCAACGCCAGCTTCGCAGAAACAAGCCCTGACGAAATCTTTTAATACGAATTTTTCTCCTGTGTCAATTTCGATACAGGATGATTCGTTTCCGGTTTGATGGAGATTCAGTTTCGACAGTAGATTTTTTTTGAGCGAATCGTGCTGTATCTGGTATTCGTATCCGAAGTCAGTCTTCTTTCTGACGAATGAAATGTGCTGCGACTTGAGCCATTCATCAGGATCACAGACAAGCGGAGCTGGACCAAGCCTGAGACTCATGGCTTGTGGAAGCTGTTCGCCTTTTGTCAATCCGACAATATGAATATCTGCGCCGAGTTTTGTGTTGATCTGCGAAAGAGCCGACTTGTCTTCTAACAGTTTATTCAGAGACGGCAGGCCGCTTTCCAGTACACGCAGGGTTATCCTGTCGCATCCGTGAGTCCAGACAAGTGATGGTTCGCATTCTGTTTGCGATGGCTCGCAGCCGCGAAGTGCCGGAATGAGCGACTTGTCTGTCTGCATCAGAGCCGCAAGGATTTTAGCTGAAATCGCATTGCGCGGAATACCGCGAAGCGTTGCGGAAATTTTGATGTCGATTGACACTATGCGTTCGTTCGATCGCATCATTTTCATCTGCGAAGCGAATTCCTCTGCCGAGGGTTCGCGAATATCATCTTTGATTTTTGCGGCCGGAATCGGTGAACATGCTCCGCATCCAAGGCAGTCAGGATCGGTTCCGTCTTCGCCTGCATAGCAGAGAGTCGCATCTGTAAAGTTGCGGCAATCTGCAGCCTGCTTTGTCAGAAATGCGGTTGGAGTTCCGTTGTCGAAAATTCTCCAAGGCTGGGAATCGGATTCTTTGGCATCGAATCCTGACACTGCGTGCGAAATTGTAATTCCTCTTTTGTCAAGCGACGACTCAAGGGCTTCAAAGAATTCGTGAGTGATCGATTCGAAATAGACGTAGCCGGTTTGCTCAATGGCTTCCCACAGCGCTTCGGCAATTAAAGGGCTCCGTGGTCTTGCAACAATTTGTGAAAAGAGCGATTCAACCGGCTCGGCAGCGAGGCGATATTCGAAACCCTTTGCCTTGACCGCAGCGGCGATATAGCCCGATGCCTTGCGCATTGCCTTTTCATCGATGCCACTTTCGGATTCGAGCGGCGTGTGCGGAAACCGTACAAGATGCGTTGCGGAAAAAACAATGCGCGGAAATTTCTGCGCGCGATCCTGCGTCTCTTTTATGAATTGACAGAATGCCGAAAGTTCAGCAGCATCCTCCTGTGTTTCGAGTCCGGTTATCACAAGGAAGATTTTTAGCTCGCGTATCGGAGCGAAAAGGATTGATGATATAGCGGCGCGCAATTCGCGTTCGTCAAGTCCCTTCTGCAGATAGGCACGCAAGCGCGCTGAGATGCCTTCAAGTCCGCAGGTGATTGACGATTTACCTGCGGCATGAAGGAAGCGCATCAGCTCCGGATCGCGTGCAAGATGATCGAAGCGCTGACTCTTCAGACCGACTTTGCCCCAG
>CAIOZP010000478.1 GCA_903862805.1 uncultured Fibrobacterota bacterium | reverse complement strand
TCTGCGCCGGGCGATTGTGATCTGGCTACAGAGAAACGAACTGATATCTATTAACCGTCACTGCGAGTGTTACCCTGTTTAGAGGGGCAAATGGTCTCATTAATTTTAGCCGCGACAACTTTTCGGCTTTGACAGCCGTTGGCGGATACGTTCCAATGAATGTCCTTTATGTCGGAACTCCGACCTGGGGTTGGTCAAAAGGACTGTGGCCGCACAAGGGCACTGTTTCGACTAAAACCTGGGCAGGGAAAACTTTCAAATATTATCAGGTATCAAAATCTGCGCGAACAACCGGACCGAAAATCGGAACTTTCGTACATGAAAATGGTCATATGCTCTGCGGCTTTCCAGATCTATATCCAACCGCAACCGGCTTCACCACAAACGTTGTCGGAAACTTCAGCGTGATGTCTTCGGCAAGTGCGAGTTATCCATCAAATCCTCCGCCTTATGATCCTTATTTGAGAATCGGAAGTGGCTGGCTGACACCGACCGATATCACTGATCTTCCGAACACAACACAGTCTCTGATTGCCAACGATCCAGCCAGCGTCTGCTTGTTTACCGACACAAATTCAACAGGCGAAGAGTTTCTGATTGAGGCTGTTGAAAAAAATGGCGTGAATACAAATATGCCCGGTGAAGGTATCCTTATCTGGCATATTGATGAATCTGGAAGCAACACAGATAATACTGGAACTTTTCTGGAATATGTGGTTCAGGCGGATGGACGCAGTGACTTGTTGAATGGTACCAACAAGGGCGGAAGAAGCGACTTCTTTTGCGCAGACAGTAATAGAACCAGCTTCTCCGACAATACAAGTCCTTCGGCCAACTGGGATAACGGGTCTTCGTCATACATCGACATCAATTCTGTCTCGGCAATTGGCTCAACCATGACCTTCAATCGCGGAACTGGCGGAAGTGTCGTTGCTGTTGCTCAGAAAAATTCTATTGCGCGTGGGAACGAAGATATTACATGTTCCAAAGGCAAACTGGAGCTATCTGTTCCACAGACCGGAATATGGAAATTGTCAATATTTTCTCCCGACGGCAGACTTGTTTCAATTCGCAGCCTTGGGCTAAATGCCGGTTATGCAGTAATTCCGGAAAACCTTGCAAACGGCGTTTACATAGCGAAGCTTACAGGATGCGGGACCTCGCTGGTCGGCAGGTTTTTGAGCAGGTAATTTCGTAGTCAAAATTCGTCACGGTCATATCTGGTTTGTGCTCCAAGACGTGAGGATCGAATTGCTATCGCAAAAGGTTTTGCCAGAAGTCAAATTTGAAAGAGATAGATAGACATGCACAAAGTTTTGAGAGGTTTTTTCGTTATTGGTATGATGACCGCCTTTGTTTCGCAAAGCCTAACAGCTTTCTTGAGACGGTTGTTACTGAATCAGGAACCGGAGACACCGCGCAGCTTTCCGGCGACAGGATGCTTGTTGTGCAACTGCCATGCAATACCTCCGGTGGATATATGTGGGAATGCAAAGGCCCTGTTTCATCTTTGTTGAAAGATGTTTCAGGGATGAATGACGCCGACACCAGCGCAGAATTCTTCAATATTTCACACCAAAATGATAAATCGCATATCGGGGACAAGGAATTCCAAGTACTTCGCTTTACAGGATCTGACACCGGCTGGTGCGAACTTGAACTCGTTGAGCATCGTCCGTGGGAAAAGAACAAACCGCCGATTGCAATGTTTTCGCTGTCGGTTCATGTCGGCGGCATCTTCACCGGAACGTATTCCAGACCTCTTCCGATGGAATCAAGGCCTTTCATCTCTCACACGATTGCGGCTTCGACCGTTGGTCTGCCTGCACGGTTCAACTGGGTTGACAGCAATATAGTGACACCGATCAAGGATCAGGGAAGTACCGGATGTTGCTGGGCGTTTGCTGCGTGTGGTGTTTTCGAGTCGCAGATTATGCGCTTCGGAGGTCGTTCCAGTGGCAACTGGGTCGACTGTTCCGAACAGTATCTTGTTTCCTGCAATCCATGGGGAATGAGTAGCGCCTCCGGCGGAATGTTTCCGTTTCCCATGGCGATAGACTACGTAGCTACGGATTGCGGACAAACCGAGGCCGGTGTCGTTTACGAATCGGATCTGCCATTCAACGAATCAGATCCTGATGCAATAACGGTTTCATCTCCATTGCCGCATCATGAAAAACTTGCAGTTTGGGGATATGTTGGCGATCTTGTTGATGATCCTAATCCATCTCTTGACCATTATTCAACCACCGATCAAATCAAACAGGCAATCTGGAAATATGGCCCAATTGCGGTGTGCGTCAACGATAACAACTGGACCAAATACAAAGGTGGAGTGATGTCGTATTCGACAAGCGATGTAAATCACATCATAGACATCACCGGATGGAATGACGACAGCTCCTGCTATTATGTAAAGAATTCATGGGGAACCGTCTGGGGAGAAAAAGGATTCGCAAGGGTTGCATACGAGACAAGCAGTATCGGAACATATCAATGTTGGGCTTCTTACAATGACACAAACAACGTTGTTGCCACCTTGTCCGGGAAAACGGCTGCTGAATCACTTCCAATTGTTCGAAATGGCAGACTATCATGGAGCATGATTTCCGCCGGACATGTCTGCATAGAAGTTTATTCGATTGATGGTAAAAAGATTCAATCTGTAACGGATGCATTCTTTTCTGCCGGAGCACACACGATGTCTTTACCTATGAAGAATCTCTCCAAAAGTATCAAGATCCTGAAGCTGTCAATAGACGGTAAAAATTGCAGAACCGTAAAAGATATAACCATTAACTGAGTTTCCCGATGGAGAACCAATCATGAAGAAATTTTTGCTCGCAGCAAGTGCAGTAATGGCATTGGCCGCCGGTGCCGATGCGGCGCGAGTCGCCCTGCTTGAATGGGCCGAATGCTGGTGGTGATCAGGAGCAGCCAGCAGTGCCGGCTATATCAAAACCCTTATTGACAACAACACTGATCTTGCGGTTATTTCATATGCCGATACTGACGGCATGATGCCGACCCAGTTCAATCTTGCCGACGGACATGCACGTTGGGTGTATTATGGTTGGAACTATTATGGATCAACCGTTCTTGACGGTGCAAATACCAAAGACGAAACGTACTTTTCCGCTCAGGATT
>CAIOZP010000477.1 GCA_903862805.1 uncultured Fibrobacterota bacterium | reverse complement strand
GACTTTCTCGCGCAGCTCTTCTACCGAAAGATTTCTGACATCATTAGCCTTCATTATCAAACCTGCTTTTCGAGTTCAATGAAACGGGTCTTGATCGGAAGCTTGTTCTGCGCTAGACGCATGGCCTCACGAGCAGCTTCGATCTCAACACCTGACATTTCAAACATAACAGTACCCGGTTTTACGACAGCCACCCATCCCTCGGGCGAACCTTTACCTGAACCCATTCGGGCTTCCGCAGGATGCTTTGTATAAGACTTCTGCGGGAAAATACGAATCCAGACCTTACCACCACGCTTGATATAACGAGTCATGGCAATACGAGCAGCTTCTATCTGACGGGCATCAATCCAACCCGGCTCAAGAGCCTGCATGGCGAATTCACCGAATGCGATATAGTTGCAACGCGTAGCTTTTCCGCACATGCGGCCGCGCTGCATTTTTCTCCATTTTACCCTCTTGGGCGCAAGCATCTATATCCCCTTTTTCCAGTACCGAACTTAGTTTGACGACTTGTCGCGTGATGCGATTACTTCGCCCTTGCAGATCCAGACCTTCACACCGATGCAACCGAATGTCGTATGCGCAGTTGAAGTCGCATAGTCAATGTCGGCACGAAGTGTATGAAGCGGAATACGGCCCTCTTTGTAGATTTCCGAACGAGAAATTTCGGCACCGTTGAGACGACCACCAACATAAACCTTGATACCTTCAGCGCCCATGCGGATCGCTGTGGCCATGGCCTTCTTGACAGCCTTCTTATAGGAAACACGCTTCTGAACCTGACGAGCAATGTTGTCTCCAACAAGCTGCGCATCGAGCTCTGGTTTCTTGATCTCTTTGATATTGAGATGAATCTCTTTTTTAGTGATGTGCTGAAGCTCGCTCTTGAGCTTTTCGACTTCTTCACCTTTTTTTCCGATGACAATCCCAGGGCGGGAGGTATTGATCGTGACAGTAACCTTACGGGCTGTGCGATCGATATTGATCTGGGAAAGTCCGGCATGCTCAAGACGCTTCTTGAGATAGTTGCGGATGAGGATGTCTTCCTGGATATAGTCCTTGACTTTGTCTTTCGAGAACCAGTTGGATGCCCATCCGCGAGTAATGCCAATACGCATCACAATAGGATT
The DNA here is from genome assembly GCA_903862805.1 of uncultured Fibrobacterota bacterium. Taxonomy (GTDB): domain Bacteria; phylum Fibrobacterota; class Chitinivibrionia; order Chitinivibrionales; family CAIOZP01; genus CAIOZP01. The sequence goes on along the minus strand of CAIOZP010000477.1, from coordinate 4,666 downwards.
TACTTTTTGACCCAAAACTTCCTCCGCTCAGTTGCTGACTGTGACAGTAATATGACACAGCCGCTTGAGGATTGAATAAGCACGTCCCTGCGACCGCGGACGAAACCGCTTCAGCACCGGACCTTCATTGACAAATATTGCACTGACCTTTAGGTCCTCAACATCCACATTGATCGAGCTGTTCTTGGTCTGGAGATTTGCAACCGCAGACTTGATGACTTTGGCGACATCTTCTGCAACTTTTTTCTTCACACCGAACTCAAGCAGACTTAATGCTTCACCAACTTTGGCACCACGAACAGCATCGGCTACTAGGCGAGCTTTTCTGGCAGTGCTTCTGATGTATTTAGCGGTAGCTCTGGCTTCCACCATATCCTCCGATTACTTCTTTGCCGTCTTGTCGTTCTTATTATTGCCGCCATGACCTCTGAAAACGCGGGTCGGAGCAAATTCGCCGAGCTTGTGCCCGACCATGTTTTCCGAAACATAAACAGGGATATGGTTCTTGCCGTTATGAACAGCAAAAGTCTGACCCACAAAGTCTGGAACGATTACCGAACGACGCGACCAAGTCTTGATGACTTTCTTCGCACCGGTCTTAACTGATTCTTCAACCTTCTTCATCAGATGGTCCGCAACGTATGGACCCTTCTTCAGCGAACGTGGCATATTATGATCGTCCTCTTGTTATTTCGTACGACCGCGAACAATGTACTTGCTCGTCGTCTTGTTCTTCTTACGAGTCTTGAGACCCTTCGCCTTCTGTCCCCACGGAGAAACCGGATGACCACCGCCAGAAGTCTTGCCCTGACCGCCACCCATCGGGTGATCAATCGGATTCATGGCAACGCCACGAACATGCGGACGCCAACCAAGGTGACGCTTGCGACCGGCAGAACCGATCGTAAGATTCATGTGCTCGCCATTACTGACGACACCGATTGTCGCACGGCATGTTCCGCGAAAAATGCGGACTTCACCAGACGGCATCTTGAGATGAACCTTGTCGCCCTCTTTTGCAAGAACCGTCGCATGCGCTCCAGCGGTACGGGCTATCTGACCGCCCTTGCCTTCACGCATTTCGATATTGTGAACAAACGAACCGAGGGGCATATTGATGAGCAACATTGTGTTGCCATCGACTGGCTCAGCAGAATCGGCGGAAATAATAGTTGCACCAACCTTGAGCACTTCTGTCGCGATCACATAACGACGATCGCCGTCTGCAAACTTGACAAGTGCTATATAGGAAGTGCGGTTCGGATCATATTCGATCGTCTCGACAACTCCCGGAACATTCAGGTTGTTGCGCTTGAAGTCGATGATACGATAATGTTGCTTGTGACCACCGCCACGATGACGCGACGTAATGCGGCCACCATTGTTACGGCCACTTATGCGCTTCTTCGCAACAAGCAGCGGCTTGAACGGAACATCGGTAGTAATGCGGTCAAACGCATCCGTCGTCTTGTAACGAAGTACAGGAGTTACCGGATTATAAGTCTTGATTGCCATTGGTCAACTGTCCTAATGAAGACGAATTAAACTTCGCCGAATTTTTCGATTGTCTGACCGTCTGCGAGCTTGACGATTGCCTTCTTCCAGTTTCCGGCATAACCGACTGAACGACCGACACGCTTTTTCTTGCCCTTGACAATCATTGTATTCACAGCCTCAACACTTACATTGAAGATCGACTCCACCGCGTTTTTCACGTCGGTCTTTGTCGCTTCACGCTTGACTTCGAAAACATACTTGTTCTCGTCGGCACGCATGTTCGTGTTCTTTTCCGTAATAGACGGCGCAATTATTACAGAATGAAATTTGCTCACTTCGACACCGCCTCTTTAACCTTGGCTATCAGACCTTCTGCACTGAACACAATGTTTTCTGCATTGAGTACATCGTAAGCATTTACGTCTGAAACGGCCTTCACATGCACGTTCTTAATATTTCGGCCGGACAAATATATATTCCGGTCTGAGGCGTCAACAATTAAAAGATTCTTTTTCTGATAGATTGAAAGACCCTTCAAAATCGACTCTACCGCCTTGGTTTTCGGCTGTGAAATCACAACAGAATCAACGACGATAATCTTCTCTTCACCCGCTCTGGCAGAGTATGCCGAGATAAGTGCTGCACGACGCATCTTCTTCGGAATAGTGCCGCCGTAGTTGCGCGGACGTGCTCCGAAGGCCTTGCCGCCTCGTACCCAGATTGGCGATGTATTGGAACCGGAACGTGCACGGCCGGTACCCTTCTGGCGCCAAGGCTTCTTGCCGCCACCGCTGACCTCAGAACGGTTCTTGGTCTTGGAAGTTCCCTGACGCTGATTCGCCAGATAGGACTTCACGACGAGATGAAGAAGAGTCTTGTTGACTTCTGCGGCGAATACCTCGACCGGAAGTTCGACTACACCCTTCTCTTTGCCATCCTGTGTATAGAGCTTTGCGTTCATTTCTTTGATCTCCACCGCGCTGCTGCGCTGCTTTGTTTACTTGAGTTTCCGGAGGAACACGAGTCCGTTACGACCACCTGGGACACCGCCCTTGACATATACAAGTCCAGTCTCGGCATCAATCTTTACAATTTCGGAATTCTTGAGGGTGATACGAGCATCGCCCCAACGACCGGCCATTTTCAACCCCGGAAAAACACGGGCTGGATATGTGCTGGCACCAAGTGATCCGCGCTCACGACGGTTCGAGTTACCGTGAGTCTGGCGTCCGATATGGAAGTTGTAATGCTTCACGGTACCGGCAAATCCACGACCCTTGTTGAAACCGATTACGTCGATTACCTGAACACCGGCAAAGAGATCAACTGTGATCTTCTGTCCCGGCACAAGAGTTTCGCCTTCGTCAAGCGGGAACTCGCGGACAATGCGAAGCGGCTCACTGCCGGCCTTCTTGAACTGTCCGAGTTCTGCCTTGTTGAAGCTCTTCTCTCTTGCAGGATCAAACCCGAGCTGAACGGCACTGTATCCATCCTTCTCTACGGTCTTGACCTGCTGAACAACATTTTCTCCAACGTGAACGATCGTCACGGGAGTGGCTCTGCCGGTGTCTTTGTCGAACACGCGGGTCATGCCAACTTTTCTGCCTATAAGTCCCTGCATGGTTACTTTACCTTATTGAATCTTGGATGGTTCAGACCTTGATCTCTACATCGACACCAGCCGGAAGGTCGAGCTTCATTAGCGCGTCAACCGTCTGCGGCGTTGATTCGATGATATCGATCAGGCGTTTGTGGATACGTGTCTCGAACTGTTCGCGTGACTTTTTGTTCACGTGAGGAGAACGAAGAACCGTGTAGATACTCTTGTCGGTCGGCAACGGAATGGGGCCTGAAATTCTGGCTCCGGTTCCCTTTGCAGTGCGGACAATGTCCGACGCCGACTTATCAAGGATATTGTGATCGAACGACTTCAGTCGTATGCGGATCTTTTCGCCTGGCAATTTATGCTCCTTTTTAATTACTCTACGATATCAGTGACGGCACCAGCACCGACGGTGCGGCCGCCTTCGCGGATTGCGAACCGAAGTTCCTTCTCCATCGCGATCGGACAGATCAGCTCTACCGTAAGGTCGGCATTGTCGCCAGGCATGATCATCTCGACACCATCGTTCAACTGGAGATTTCCAGTCACGTCAGTTGTACGGAAGTAGAACTGTGGACGATACCCGTTAAAGAACGGAGTATGACGACCACCCTCTTCCTTAGAAAGAACGTAAACCTTTGCACGGAACTTCTTATGAGGCTTGATCGAATTCGGCTTGGCCAAAACCATACCGCGCTCGATTGCATTCTTGTCTATACCGCGAAGAAGAACACCAACGTTGTCGCCAGCACGACCTTCGTCGAGGAGCTTGCGGAACATTTCAACACCCGTGACAACAGACTTCTGTGTGTCATGGATACCGACGATTTCTACCTCTTCTGAAACCTTGACAATTCCACGCTCGATACGACCGGTAGCAACTGTTCCACGACCAGTGATCGAGAACACGTCTTCGACAGGCATAAGGAACGGCTTGTCAATCTGACGAACCGGCTCTGGAATCCATGTGTCGATCGCTTCCATGAGTTTTGCAATCGAACCGGTGCCAAGATCACTGGCTTCCTGCTCAAGTGACTTGAGCGCCGAACCACGAATGATCGGGGTGTCGTCGCCAGGGAACTGATACTTGCTGAGGAGTTCACGAACTTCGAGTTCGACAAGTTCGAGCAACTCTTCGTCGTCAACCATGTCGCACTTGTTGAGATAAACAACAATGTAAGGAACACCAACCTGACGGGCAAGAAGGATGTGCTCACGAGTCTGAGGCATCGGGCCGTCTGCGGCGCTCACAACAAGGATCGCTCCGTCCATCTGGGCGGCACCGGTAACCATGTTCTTGATATAGTCGGCGTGCCCGGGGCAGTCAACGTGAGCATAATGACGGTTTGCCGTCTGATACTCGACGTGAGCTGTTGCGATTGTAATACCGCGCTCGCGCTCTTCAGGTGCCTTGTCGATTTCGTCGAACTTCTTTGCGGATGCAAGACCCATCTTCGACTGTGTCAGCGTAATCGCTGCCGTCAGTGTTGTCTTGCCGTGGTCAACGTGGCCGATCGTGCCCACGTTCACGTGGGGTTTGGTACGCTCGAACTTTTCCTTTGCCAT
>CAIOZP010000476.1 GCA_903862805.1 uncultured Fibrobacterota bacterium | reverse complement strand
GCGACGAGGGCGTTCCAGATTGCCGATGAATATCGCAGACATGGCAAACAGGTTGTGATGGGCGGATTCTTTCCGAGCTTCATGGCCGACGAATGCCTTAAACATTGCGATGCCGTGAACATCGGCGAGGTAGAAACTACATGGCTGAAGATTATCGACGACGCAAAGCGGCACCAGCTCAAGCCGAAGTATTTCGGTGGTTGTGATTTCGATATTTCGCAGATGAAGATTCCGCGCCGCGACATTTTCTACAAGAAGACGAACTACACTTGGGAAGAGGATCTTATTCAGCTCACCCGCGGCTGTAGCTACGAGTGTGCGATGTGCGCGATTCCAAATCACATGGGACACCGTATTCGTTTCCGCCCGATTGAGCATGTCGTTGAAGAGCTTAAAACGCTCAAGTACGAGAATGTCTATTTAGCCGACGATACACTTTTCTTCCCGCAGAAGAAAATGGTTGACTATGCGACCGAGCTGTTCAAAGCGATCGAGCCGCTGAAGAAGAAGTACTTCGTGGCATCGACCATGGCGCTCAAGTGCGATGCTGATTTCATGAAGCTCGCGGCCAAGGCAGGCGTGTGTAATTTCTATTGCACGATGAACGTTGATCCGGTTTCGATCAATGCGATAAGAGGCGACCAGAAGTCGGTCCAGCAGCTCATCGACCTTGTAAAAATTCTCGAAGACAACAATATCCGCTTCTTTGGAAGCTTTGCGGTAGGCCGCGAATGGGACGACACGAGCATCGCCGATCGTTGCATTGAGCTTTATCTGAAGGCTGGAATCCGCACATCGGAATTCTTCCTGTTCACGCCGTATCCGGGATCGAAGCAGTGGGATCGGCTTGACAGGCAGGGAAGAATTTTCGACAAGAACTGGAGCCACTACAACGGCGCGCATGTTGTGGCAGAGCATCCGACAATGACCCGCGACGAACTGTATGGTCAGTTTGTAAAGGTCTGGAATGAGTTCTTCAAGATTCAGAAGGAACGCAACGCGGTTGACCTCGAGCCGCTGACATACGAAGACGGTAAGGAGTCGATTGGTATTCCTCTTCGTCAGCGCGGTGTGCGTCGTCAGGCGGTTGTGACCGGAATGTCGGCAGCGACTCCGATCGGTTCCGATTTGTCAACCATTACAAACAATTTGCACGAAGGAAAAACCGGACTCGCATCTGTCAAGACGGTTGATGCAAGCGGATTCCGCACCGACATTCACGGCGAGATAAAAGACTTTGATCCGAAGCCTTTCCTCACCGAAAAAGAACTTTCCGAGATTGACGATCCATATCTGCATCGTGCGATTGCCACAGCCCGCCGTGCGCTTGAAGATGCAGGCATAAAGCTTGAGAATGGAAAGATCCGCCGCAATATCGCGCTGGTTCTTGGCACCTGCAACGGTGGCCTCAAGTCGGCCGAGCAGGAATATGCATGGAAGCATGGCAAGGCCGACAAGCCTTTTGATGAACGCATGAATTTGCAGGCGCAGTACTACGGTTACGGCAAGGCCATTGCCGGTGCGCTTGGCATTGGCGGCGAGGCTTGGATTGCTACGACTGCCTGCTCGTCAACAACTGCGGCGATTGGTCTGGCTCAGCTTCTGATAAACAAGGGATACTACGATATGGTTCTGCTCGGCGGTTCCGACACGCTTTGTGTTGCGAACATGTCGGGCTTCAATGGACTCAAGGCGATGTCAACCGGACAGACCGCGCCATTCTCTGAACCGCTTGGGCTTAATGTTGGCGAGGCGACTGCGTTCTGGGTCGTTGAGGAAATGGAAAAGGCAATGCTACGCCGTGCGCGCATCCATGCGAAGCTCGCCGGATTTGCGACCACTTCCGATGCGTATCATCCGACGACTCCCGATCCTCGCGGTGATGGTGTCTATCGCACGCTAAGAGCCGCGCTTGACGATGCGGGAATTCCACTTTGCAATATCGGTGTGGTCAATGCACACGGAACAGGCACCGATGCCAACGACAAGGCCGAGAGCAAGGGCATTGCGAAGTTCATCGGCAGCGAGCCGATTCCGGCGGTGTCGCTCAAGGGATTTTTTGGTCATTGCATGGGCAGCGCCGGAATCACCGAAGCGACCTGCGGCATACTTGCGATGAACGATGGCTTCATTCCGCCGACGATCAATTTCATCGAACCGCGACCGGGCTGTGCGCTCGATTATGTTCCGAACAAGGCGCGCGAGAAAACATATCCCGCCTTCATTTCGGCCAACTACGCTTTCGGCGGAAACAACGCTGCGACCGTGATCACGGCATGGGATTACATAATTCCCGGTCGTCAGACAAAGAACCGCCGCGTTGCAATT
>CAIOZP010000475.1 GCA_903862805.1 uncultured Fibrobacterota bacterium | reverse complement strand
TGGATGTGCAGATGCCGGAGCTGTCGGGCTACGATGCAACCCGTGCAATCAGATACGCTGAGACCATTGCTGGCAGTGGAACTCATGTTCCGATAATCGCGATGACCGCCAATGCGATGATGGGTGATCGCGAAAAATGTCTCGAAGCCGGAATGGACGACTATCTCGCCAAGCCAATCAACCGCGAAGAATTCCTCGAAAAAATAAAGTACTGGACGGGAAACAGATGATCGATTCAAAACACGTAAAAACGTTTTTCGCAAGATTAGGCAAGGGGATTTTTGCTGGAGCCTTGGCTGGTGTGTTGTCGGTGGCACTGCTTCACGTCTTCGTGCCGCAACTGCTCGACCGTCTGGAAAATCAGTCTTACTATTTGCGAACTACATGGAAATATGCCGAGAAAAGCAGGTCGAACAAAAACATCGAAACGCTCAATCCCGACTCGGTTGATGATCACGGTATCTGCATCATCGACATCGACGACCGCAGCCAGCACAAGCTTGGAAACTACTGGAGCTGGAACCGTTCTTATCATGCGAAGCTAATCGATCAGTTGTCGAAACACCATCCGGCGGCGGTGCTTTTCGATATAAACTTTTTCGATGCCGAGGACTCTCTCCTGCGTGTAAAATCGGGCGAGATGATTGACAGAACGGAATACGTCACGCCTCAGCAGAAGGAAGGAATCCTTTCCGGAATAAACTATGACGAACAGTTCGAGTCCGCCGAGAAGCGCGCCGGATTTGTCTATCAGGGAGTGCGAATGTCGGATACCTCCGACTATCCCAAATTTGCATTGTCGGTTGTCAAACACAGATCGGAGCAGGCTTGGCAGGACTCGCTGAATCCGGCTTCCTGCCTGCATCTTAGTGGCGATGCGATGAACGCGGTCAATACGCAAAAGACCTATGTCGATGGTGTCTTTCCGGCGCTTGCCTCTTCGGCAAAAGGCATCGGCCACCTTGACATGATAAGAAACGAGGATGGCTATGTCCGTTCGGTGCCGCTGCTGTTCGGCTTCGGCAAGACCGGCCAGGTCTATCTACCGGCGAGTATGCGAATCGTCGCCGATCTCTTTGGCACGCCCAACGACGAGATTTGTGTTGTCCCTGGCAGGTACATTGATCTCGGCAGCCCACTGAAAATCAGCAAGGATACTTCCGGCCGGATCATTCCTTCGTATCCGACACTTTCCGGTGGCTTGCTGAGTATGATCATGGAAAAATCGCCGGAGATCCTTTCACTTGTTCCCGGCAAGCACATCGACATCTCTTCCTCTCTGTCAATCTCAAAAGACAGCGCAGGCGGACTTACTGTCAGCACCGATGCCGGTGATTTCCCTCCGGAGGCAGTGGCGATATTCGAACATTTTGCATTCAGCAAAATTCTCTCGATGAAGACCGGTGACACTTGCCATATCGACGATCAGACATATTTCACGAAATCCGACGACGAGACATTTGCATTCAATGCGCCCTTTGGTGACGGCGAATGGTACCTCGACAACCTGCTGGTTTCTGAACTGGCACACGTTGACTGGCGCATCGCAGCCGATCTTCCGGCAGGGACATCGAAACTGCTGTTCCAGA
>CAIOZP010000474.1 GCA_903862805.1 uncultured Fibrobacterota bacterium | reverse complement strand
CTGTAATGAGCGGCCTTTCATGGAAATCAAAAATCTTTACCAGCCTCGACGCTCTTCGCGGATACGCTTGCGTTTAGCAGCGTTAACTTTGCGCTTACGTTCGGCGCTCGGTTTTTCGTAGTGGCGGTATTTCTTTACATCGGAAAGAATTCCGGCACGCTCACAGGTTTTAGAAAAGCGCTTTATGGCCTTTTCAAACGGTTCACCTTCTCTTACAATTATGCCGTTCATGTAGTAATCACCTACTTCCACATATCTGAAACATCATAGAAACAGCACAAAATAATTGCGGCGCGCAAGAAATATCAAGCACGCCGCAATAAATCTTGCCGGTTCAGGTATTCTTATTTCTTTGCGGATACAATATCACTTGTTGTTGGTGGAAGATTGTTCAATGGATTCAGCTTCTCCTGAATTTTCTGGACAGATTCTTTACTTGCCGGTTGCTGTTTTTGATAAGAAGACATTGCCGCTGAGCTGATCGTGACACTATCCTTGTTTTTTTTCGCAGGTGCCGCCTCTTGTTTCGGAGCGTTACTGACCTGTGTCTGCATCGCAGTTCCGGTTGGCGGGACAACGGCTGTTGCATGGTAGGAACCACCGATTTTCATAAAGGCCTCCTTGTTTTGGTTGCCAGAGTATCTGTAACAAATTTACATCAATTAACGACCAGAAGGATAAAAAAAATCCGGTCACTAAAAAATGACCGGATGGAAATAACATGCCTAAAAGTTATCGGTTGGCATTAAAATGTTCGGCAAGGGTATGAAGCTGCGCTGAACTTGCCCGAGACTTGGATTTACGGCTCGACCCAAGGCCCTTCATCGAAAGTGACACGCGGCGATTTTGTGTGTCGATTTTAACAACGCGAACATCCACAACGTCTCCGGTACCGACGATTTGCTCAACTTTGTCAACGTAGTCATCGGCAAGTTCCGATATGTGAACGAGTCCATCACACTCTGCACCGATATTGACAAACGCACCGAAAGCGGTCAGATTCGAAACCTTACCGGTTAGAACCTGCCCTTCTGCAAGATCGCTTATTCGTATTCGCCTTGGCTTGGCCGAGATCGAAGATGCAAGATGAATCTGGCCGGCGCGCAACTGTTCAGTGAGCTTTCTGTCAACGTAAAGACGTTCGTAAAGTTCGCCGCCTTCAAAGGTTTTAAGAAGCTCTGGCTCTTGGATTAGCGAAACTACACTCACTCCGAGTTCTTCAGCCATGCCCTCTACGAGTCCGTAGTATTTAGGATGAACAAGCGTTTTGTCAAGCGGGTTTTCGCCAGAAGGTACTACTGTATATCCCGCTATGTTATTGAAAACCTGTTCAGTCACGCCATGCACGTCGAAGAGATCAAGTTTGCCGGTCAATTGCTTTGAAGCGGCGTGCTTGCGTATATCGGCAAGTATCTCCGGATTGATTTCGGGAATATTTGCCAGAACAGAATCGGGAGAATCTATCGGCAGGATCCCTTTGCGTAAACCATCAAGGGTAATTATTCTGAGAAGCAATTGTGACATTGAAGCCGGACGAATCTTGTGCTGATCAGCATGGATGACAAAGTGCTCAACTCCGATCGCCGCGACGACTCCCAAAGGCAGCAAGTGCCGCAGGGATATCGCATATAATTCTACCTGACTTGCATCGAGGTGTTGGCATTCGTGTTTCATCCACTCTGACGAATTGAAATCCGCCGCGGATGTCTCTGGAGCGAAACGGATTATTTGCGGAATTGAAACCGAATCATGCAGCGTTTTCTCAATTATTGACACACAGGAATCGGTAAACGTGTTTTCAAGAACGAGCACTGAACCAGGATGGTATCTGGTGACGAACTGCTTTACGCGAACAGAAGTGAACGGCTTTGCTGGGTCATTTACCTTGTCATTGGTAGCGCCGAGCAATTTTCCGTTGGCTGACGTCGCTACAAGGACAAGATTTTTTCCGTCGATGTTGCCGACTGCAAGAATCGAACCGGTAGACTTGCGCCCCGAAAATTTTTCCATGATATCGCCCGAAATCCGGCGCATCGCAGTTCGTTCCGCATTGTCAAGCAGTTTGCGCTTTACATCCCGCTCAAGTATAGGCTCAAGAAGTCTTGTCCAAGCCTCATCTATAGCTTTGCTGACCGTCTCGTTTCCGGCAAAGTCCGGGTTGGTGACGAAGTGCTCCCGAAGCAGTTCCGAAACCTGAAACAACGGCACACAGAATTTGAGCTTTGCGGATTTGTCTGCTTCTGACGCAACAAGAGTAAGATATTCTTCGTGTTCAACCTGACCGACCGGAAGAGTCTTGTTTCTGTATTGAGCGAAGCGGCGATCCTTCTTGTCCTTAGGGATAACTTCAAAATAGCCTTCATCAAAAGCAAAATCACGAAGTATAGATCGCAGAGTTTCATCGTATGCAAATTTCTCTGCAAGGATATCTGCAACACCTTCAAGCACGGAGTCAACAGTAGGGAGACCATTTTCAGAATTGACAAAAGGAGAAGCAAGTTCTTCCGAGCTGGAAGAACCGGATTCTTGTTCATAGAAAACATCAGCAAGAGGTGAAAGACCTTTGTCTCGCGCTGTCTGTGCTTTTGTTCGTTGGTTTCCCCTGAATGGAAGAAGCATGTCGTCGAGTTCGACAGAGTTTGTACAGGTTTCGATGCGATGTTCTAATTCTTCGCTGAGCGCACCAGCCTTTGAAAGGGCATTCAGCAGGCGTTTCCTCTTCGGAGCCATGTCTTGAATGTTGGACAGCGCTTCATAGATTTCCGAGAGCAGGTTGATATCCGTCTCTGCTGAAATCTGCGGTTCGTAATCTGACAGATAGAAAACTGAGTCGCCGCGTTCAAATGCTTCACATATCGCCGCTGCGATACTTTCCGAAATCTGCCAGTTGCTTGCTACGTAGGTGCTGAACTCTGTCATTTGTCCTTGACGTGCCATATCGGCCGGATTAAGTGCCAAACTGCGGGTCGTTTACAAAAGCGAGCAGGAAAAGATCGCATCTGTAAAGCAGGTCGTTGCTATGCAAAACTAATCATGCAATGCAACATTTTTGTTTTCACGATTGTGGCAAAAACTCCCGCGGCGACTCTAAATTACTCTATGACATGAAGCGCAGGCAAGTAAGACTTGTAAATCTTATATTGGTAATTTACTACTATTGCTATTGATACATTATTCGCGTTTCTGATTTTGAAGTTAGGCAGGCAAAAGTACAGTCAAGTTGTATCGGATAGCGGATTAATAGAATCGTTTCACCGTGATCGTGTAAGCTCGATGATTGATCACGCAACATTTTATAACTCGCAAGGTTTGTTCAAATGTGAGTTCAAATGAAAAGGGCCGCTTTCGCGGCCCTTAAATAAACAGACAACGTCAATCAGGCTTTTTTGATAATGCCT
>CAIOZP010000473.1 GCA_903862805.1 uncultured Fibrobacterota bacterium | reverse complement strand
GTAGTAAAAATCATCAGAGTCAAGTTCGTCATTAATTGACAAAATGAGAACTAATGGACGCAAGACAGAAAGATCTCGAAGCACTTTCTTATCTGCTCGAAACAATCCGCACAACTGATCTGGCCGAAAAAGGCGAGGATCTTCGCGAGCTGCTTCCCGACATCCACGCAGTTATCGATGCGCCCGGCGAAACGCCGTTCCTGCATCATCGCAACCTGCTTGACAAACTGGAAACGGTTCTTGAAAAAGCGGAGGTCGATCATCCGAAAATTACCGGTGCAATTTCTGCGGTGATCAGTGCGCTGAATTCTGTCGGGATCTGATTTCTACAAGGTCCCGCTTGAAATGAAATATTCACTCCTGTCGATTATGATCCTGCTTTTTACGGCCTTGCCAAGGCCGGCTTTTGCTGACGATATCGTTGCCGACTCGGCAAGAACCCTCGGAACTGTCACTGCAAATGATTCGTCGAAAACAGCTCTGCCGAAATCTTCCTCACAAGCAAATATCGAAGCAGCCCGCTATGCAATGACAGTCGAGAAAACATACTGGGAAGAGAAGCGACATCACGGGAAAGTCTTAAGAAGTGTGGGACTGATTCTATCTGGTGTAGGCATCTCGATTATTGGAGTCAGTGCTATCGTCTTTGTAAACTCATCGGTAGAAATGGTTCCTGTCGAATACTTGATAGTTCCTCCACTGATTGGTTTTGCGCAGATCTGTCTTAGCATTCCGATCATAACCGCCGGAACCATCGTGAAGGTTCGGGCTTCCGCAAAAATCAGGAGCGCTGAAAATTCCTACGGTGCTTCTTTGTCCTTAGATATTCCGATCAGATAATCAGCCGATCTTCTCACTCTTGCCGGGCGCAATCATCCTGAACAGTTCCAATTCCCCTTTGTCAAGCCGAGCAAATGTGCATTCCTCGATCCAGTCACCGGTGTTGCAGTAGATTGCGTTTCCGTTTTTATGGATTGACGCTTTGTGCAGATGCCCCAGAAAGAAAATGTCGAGATTATTTTCTGTGATATGTTTCATGGCGGTGTCGGCGTAAAGTTTCTCGCGCTCGGCGTTAACGCAGTTGCCGTTGTGCTGGCGGCTGATTCGTGAAACCGTTTCTGCCAAAGGAATCGCGATGGATGGATGCAGCATTTTGTAAAGCGAAAGATTGATCGGATTGCGAAGCACACCGCGCAAAAGGTTATACAAGATGTCTGATTTGATAAACCCATCGCCATGCAGGAATTCGATTTTTCTGTTCTGGACAGTTCCCGAAAAACCTTTTGGATGAATGAGCATGCCGAGTTCGTCGGCGAGAAAACTGTCGAGGGCAAAATCGTGATTGCCCATGATGTAATGAATCTCTACACCGCTGTCTCGAAGATTCTTGAGCGCGCAAAGAACCGGAAAAAACTCACGCCGGATGACGGCTTTCCACTCTATCCAGAAATCAAAAAAATCGCCGCCGATAAAAAGCTGCGAGGCATCGAAAGCCGTATTGCGAAGAAAATCGAGCAGGAGATCCAGTCGTGGAGAAAGCGAAGGATGCTTCATGCCGAGGTGGGCATCGGAAATGAAGTAGGCTGGCTTTGCAGTCAAGACGATCACCTCATCGGACAAAAACAAGGCCCGACGAAATCATCGGGCCGAAGCGCTTGTAGGCGAGGGAATTTTTATTCCCACATGTCTCCGGTTGTATCGAGTTCACCGGCCATATCGCTGAAATTTGCATTCTCGTCATGAAGGCTGCCGAAGTTAAGTTCGCGCATATCTTCAGCATGAAAATCATCTTCGTAGGCTTCGTCGACATCACGCAGGATCTCGTCGGCGTCAAAGGATTCATCAAGCAGCATTAACCAGTTCCTCCCCCGGATCACCGGGCATTTATCAAGTGGCACATAAATAGTGAAAGCCGATGTGCTTGTCAAGGCATCTCTGACAAATTTTCAACACCTTTTTCGCCGACATGGCTTTTGATAAAACTGCTTCTCAAGCAGGGAAAAACCTAAAGGCAGCGCAAAATTCCACGTAAATTAAAAGTGCCAAATATGATTTTACCAGCCGAACCTTTTTGCATCTAACATGCGATGAAGAAATCTTCGGGATTTATCAGGAAAGTATTTGATGGAAATAATTTTTATCCTTGTAAAGCCTGCTCGCGACGAGAACATCGGTGCCGCCGCACGGGCCATGAAGACCATGGGGTTCTCTGAACTACGCTTGGTACTGCCATGCGATCACCTAAGCCATCGTGCCCGCGCAACGGCTCATGCATCAGATGAGCTCCTCGAAAACGCGCAGATATTTCAATCTTTGACCGACGCTGTTTCGGATTGCGATTTCGTGATCGGATCTTCGGCGAAGCGGCGGAATGTAAAAGGTGATTATCATCGTGTGGTGGAATTACCGAAGATCATTGCCGACAAACGCGAGACCATTTCAAAGGTGGCGATTGTATTCGGGTGCGAAGAATCAGGGC
>CAIOZP010000472.1 GCA_903862805.1 uncultured Fibrobacterota bacterium | reverse complement strand
ACCTGCCACCATCAGCAAAAAATACGGTGAGGCATGTTCGACCATTCGCAACATGTCAAGCGGGACACCGGACGCCGCCCAGCCTGCAACAAAAGCAATCAAGCCATATCCGCTCGCATTGCTCAAAAAGTCCAGCACCGGTCGCCCCGAAAAAAAACATGGCCGAAACGAATAGACATATCCAAGCAGAAGCGAAAGAGCCGCGCATACAGCCAGCGTTGAATCTCCATTGACAAGCGGGAACCCGATCGACACCAGACCTAACAGCGCCGTCATGATCCATGCCGCGCGAAGTGAAACAATCCCGCTTGCCAGAAGCGGCAAGCCCCCGTTGCGCTTGTCAACCTCGACATCGGCGATCTGGTTCATTAGATAAACCGCCGAAACTGAAAACGAAAAAATCGCAATTTCTGCAAAGGCCGAGAAAACATTCCCATCAAACAACAGAAATGTTTTGGCGAAATCCTGACCACCGAAACGAAGCGCGGCGGCATACCCGAAAAATGCAAATCCCCAGACAGGGATGAGCAGAATCGGCCTTGTGGCAAAAATCAGATCAACAATTCGCAAAATGATTTTCATCATTGTGCCTTGACTGAAGGGTAATCGTAGTTGAAGCGAAGTTTGTAATAGATGCGGCTTGCAACCAGCGTCACTAAAACCATCGCCGCGTAGATCGGCACAAAAGCCGCGACTGCAAGTGTGAGCGCCACCACCGGAATGCGGAACGTTCCAAACGAAAAGCGGCGCTCGGAGTTCAGCGCAAACCAACCGAATACCGGCACCGAAAGCGCCGCAGGAATGATCATCACCCAGGCATTTTGAGGAATAAGAAAGGCCGCGACAAAGGCCGCGACACAACAGATCAATGCAGCCCATGCTGTGGATGCTGCGCCAAACACAACCGCCCATGTGTGCTTGCCGGTTTGCCTGTCACCCTCTGCATCGGCAACGGTTGATACGATGTAAACAGCTGCATTCGCAAAGCCCGCCGATAGCGATGGAACAATTCCCGACTGCCACGAAGCCGATGGATCAGCAGCATAATAACCCGCTAAAAAAGTCAGCATTCCATGACCGGCAAAGTTTGCAACCGTCCCGCCGATCGGACGATTCTTCAACGACAGCGGCGGAAGATTGTATGCAATACCAAGTAGCAGACTTATCGAAAAAACTATCGCGATGCGTGGCTGAAGCGAAAGCGAAATCCACATACCGGCCGTCGCGCAAATCACCGCAAGCATCCACGCCTCCGACAAGCCGACGTGTCCTTCATGCAGAATGAAAAGTTTGTTGTTGATCCGGTCGCTCTCGACATCGCAAATCTGATTCACAATGTAGATGAACGAAACAATCAGCGAAAAGCCAAACAGCGTAAGCCAAAGCTGTGAAGGCTCCGCATGAAGCGTGAGCAACGGCGCACCTTTTCGCGCAGAAATCCAGCCAAGCATAAGCACCGTCCACACCGGTATCAATAGCGGCAGGCGCGTCAGAAAAATCATATCGGCGATTTTGCGAAGCAGGTTTTCCATTCTCTTCCGTCAAGCAGGTTTCAGGCAGATTTACTGTGCGTAAATATAAGTCCGTGAGGGAATGATTGCGGCCAAGCAGAGTCTTTGCTAATCAAAGGTTCATTTGCGACGTTCATGCTTTCCTTAATCACGAGCCGTAACCCTGTCCGCGCCAAACCATTTCTAATTATCTTTACAACGAAATTAACGAAGCGATTGTTTACGCAGACTGATAATCCAGCAGACATCGTTTAAACGAAATATCAAACCGGAGCCAAGATAATGACAAACCTTGATACCATT
>CAIOZP010000471.1 GCA_903862805.1 uncultured Fibrobacterota bacterium | reverse complement strand
GGGTAAAGGCGAACAGGTTCCCGGTGTTGCTGATGGTGATATGATCACCGGCACATTGAACAAAACGCTTCCCGGTGATTTGGATGTCGATGGATTCAACGAAGGTGATGGCGCATACGATATAAATGCAAGTCAGAACAAGGCGGTCTTCACGCTTGAGGTTCACAGCGATACCGCCCGTTAT
Organism: uncultured Fibrobacterota bacterium; assembly: GCA_903862805.1. Taxonomy (GTDB): domain Bacteria; phylum Fibrobacterota; class Chitinivibrionia; order Chitinivibrionales; family CAIOZP01; genus CAIOZP01. The sequence goes on along the minus strand of CAIOZP010000471.1, from coordinate 12,410 downwards.
TATCCGATCTTTCATATTACAAACTGGACAGCAAACGGAAAGCCGCAGTACGTCTATTTGTTCAATGCTACCGATACGATGCCATTGGCAGAGGGTTACGGTTACAACTGTTACTTTAATCGCACCAACCAGGAACTCGTGATTCAGCTCGACACGATTTTGAGCACCACCACAAAGGTTTATATCTGCCGAGACATCAATCTTGCGGTGGAGCTTTCCTCGCTTAGGGCGAAATCCGGTGATAATAGAGATACGCTGCAATGGCGCACTGAAAGTGAATCGGAGAATCTCGGGTTCATGGTTTACAGAAGGGTGAATCCGTCCTTCTACGACAGTCTCGGGAAAATCGCTTCGGACACCTCAAGATCACTTGCGAAGAAATCCGACGCTAAGCTTTTATCGAAGATTTCAGCGATAGATACATCGTGGATTTGCGCGACATCCGATCTTATTCCCGGAGTGTCGGGCGGTACTTCAGTCGGCCCGTCAGATTACAAGTGGATCGATGGCGCGGTCAGCAACGGGATCAAATATGATTACCGGCTTGATGCAGTTGATTTCGGCGCGAACAGGAAGTCGATGGGGCCGGTTTCGGTTATTCCGCATCGGATTCTGCCGGTGGCATTCATGCTATACGAAAATTATCCGAACCCGTTCAGGGGTGAAACCAGAATCCGATACGATCTGCCGGTAAACACAGCTGTCGATATTAAAATTTATAACCTTCAGGGACGGCTGATTGCCAATCCGGTCAGACCAGATCGCACGCTTGACGCAGGAACTTACACATGCGTCTGGAGCGGTCGTGCCGACGACGGATCAGGTCTCGCAACCGGCCCGTATATCTACCGAATTACAGCTCCAGGATATTCGAAGTCGAAGATAATGATGCTTGTTAAATAAGAAATTATCAGGCGATGTGCCAGACGCCTTTGAATGAATCGAGCCCGGCTTTTCCTGCCGCGGCTTTTTTTATCCATGAGTCAACACCGAGTGCAAGAGCGATCGCATAGCGGTTGTTTTCGGGAATACCGAGAGAATATGTTTCTGTGATTTCGAGAGGACTGAAATACGACTTCAGGCAGGTGACAAGTGCCTGATTGCCGACGCCACCGCCAGATATCCAGATTTTATGTGGTGCAGGTCGATCTGCTGGAAATGCCTTTTTATAGAGCATGCTTGCCGCAACCGCAATGAATGCCGTGATGGTGGCGATTTTGTCTTCGGCGCAGAGGTGCGAAAGTGCCGGATCGGCCGCAATCGGGGCGGCTGACGGATCGAGGTCTGCCGAAGCGTCCAGCTGTTTGAGAAGAACATCGACGGTGCGCGGATCGGCTGTTCCGGATTTTGCCGTCAATCCATCTCGGTCAATTCCGCCGTGAATCCCCAGCAGTTTTGCAGCAGCATCGGAATGTCGCAGCCCGTGTATCGATTCTTCATCGGCAAGTTGCCCTGACAAGGGGTCCGTGACAGTTATTCTCAACGACTGGCCGATATTCAGGAAGACGGAAAGTCCTCCGGCTTTTGCGGCGATGATGCGGTCTCCATCATTCAATGGAAGATATCCGGGCTTATCGGATGTTCGACTCGCAGCAATGAAACTGCCCGCAACAGGAATCTTCAATTTCTGCGCAAGGACAAACTCTCCTCCGCACAGAATAGCTGCACTTTGTTCGGAACCAGGAATCCTGCGTTTGGCATAAATAAGCTCTGAGACAATGGCCGCATCGGTTTTGAAAGATCGTGGCAGATGAGCGCTTGCCAAGATTGCAGTTTCCGCGAGATACGAGGAAAACAGATTTTCGGCAAGTGCCAATGATGCAAGATTGTCATCCGCGTTTGAAAGCAGATGGGAAAGTTCGCCAGAATATGGGAAGGTTGCAAGATGTCGAGCTTCGAATCCGTCGCCCTCGCAAACAAAAGAAAACCATTGGATGCCGACGCCCGGTGCACACGGGGCCGCGACAATGTAGCGTCGGGTTTTCTTCCGAAAGATGGATGTGACCGGATGCTTCATGGCTATTAGCCGACGACGCTAATAAGGTCGAACATCGGCAGGTACATGGCAATAAGGATTCCGCCGATAAGCGTACCCATAATCACGATCATTATTGGCTCCATAACCGAAGTGAGCACATCAACCGCTGCATCAACCTCTTCTTCGTAGAAGACGGCTACCTTTTCTAACATACCGGCGATGTCGCCAGTTCTTTCTCCGACAGAAATCATATGGATGACCATCGGCGGGAAAAGGCCGGTTGACGCAAGTGGATCGGAAATGGTTTGTCCGCCGGTGATTTTTGCGACGGCCGTGATAATTCCGTTTTCGAGAACTTTGTTGTCGGCGGTTTTTGATGTTATCTGCAATGCTGTTATGATGCTGACACCGCTGGTCAGAAGTGTCGAAAGGGTGTTGGAAAATCTTGCTATGGCGCTTTTGCGCTGGAGATCTCCGAGCACCGGAAGATTGAGCATCAGGCGATCAAGAATCAGCGCGCCTTTTTCGGTTCCATGCCAGCGTGCGATTCCTATGATCGTACCGACCGCACCAAGGATTAACAGCAGGAAGTAGTTCACAAGGAAATTAGATAGACCCATCACGATCTTTGTCGGCAGTGGAAGCGAGCCGCCGAGGTCGGTGAACATCTTCGCAAACTGCGGAACGACAAATGTCAGCATCAGGCCGGTCGCGCCGAAAGTAATGATGCTCAGGATGATCGGATAGGTCATGGCACCTTTGATTTTTCTTATCAGCCGGTTCTGCTTTTCCTGATAATCGGCCAGTTTCAGAAGAACCTCGTCAAGGTTGCCCGCCGCTTCACCTGCAGCGACCATATTGCAGTAAAGACTGTTGAAAACCTTTTTGTGCTTGGCAAGCGATTCAGACAGCGAGTTTCCACCCTGAATATCGGTGCATACCTGTTTCGCCGATGCGGCAATGAGTTTGTTCTCCGATTGGGCCGCAAGGATTTCCATGCACTGAACCAAGGGAAGTCCGGCAGATGTCATAGCCGAAAACTGGCGGGTAAATCTTCCGACGTCAGCAAGCTTTGGTGTTGCAAGTGCACCAAAGGAAAATTCGGAAGGCTTCTTGCGGATATTTGTTACGCGGATGCGGCGCTTGCGAAGCAGGCTGATCGCTTCATCACGTGACGAAGCGTTTATCTCGCCCTTCGCCTCGGCATTTGCCGATGTCGTACCGGTATATAAGAATGCAGGCATCTTTTATCCTTTGTTGCAACTGCGGTGTCGCCGTCAATGGGAAATATAGTATCCGTCTATTGTTCGTACACCAAATTTATCCGGCTGCACAAAGGCTGAGATCGCCAATGTGCCATTTACCATATTTACAGGCTGTAAAATTCACAGGCTGCATTCAGCCGGAACCTGAGGGACTTTGAAATGGCGAGATTGAAAACCATCTGCTGGATTGACGACGCGTGCAGAATCGTAGATCAGACACTATTGCCGGTTGAACTGAAGTATGAAGACATCACATCGGCCGAACAGATGTGGGATGCCATAAAGATATTGAAGGTGCGTGGTGCTCCGGCAATCGGAATAGCTGCCGCTTTCGGTCTGTACCTCGGAATCCGTGGATTCGTCGGAACATCCGTCGAAGAATTTATGCGATACCTTGACGAGCGGGCTGCATATCTGGCATCGGCCCGTCCGACAGCGGTCAATCTTTTCTGGGCACTTGAACGTGTAAAGCGGGTTGCGAAGTCCCGCTCCGCCGGTGCGGATGTTTCTTCTATCAAGAAAATTATTTTTGACGAGGCGATTCTTATCCTTGAAGAAGATGATCGGTCATGCCGCGCAATCGGAGAATTCGGATTCGAGGAATTGAAAAATACGAAAACTCTGCTCACGCATTGCAACGCAGGCGGACTCGCAACCGCGTCGTATGGAACGGCGCTGGCACCGGTTTACGTCGGTCAGGAACGCGGGCACATATTCAATGTTTATTCCGACGAGACGCGGCCGCTTCTTCAGGGCAGCCGCATTACCGCCTTTGAACTGAAGGAAGCCGGAATTCCCGTAACAACAATCTGCGACAATATGGCGGCGGTTCTTATGGCCAAAGGGCGAATCGATGCAGTGATCGTCGGCGCCGACAGGATAGCAGCAAACGGCGACGCTGCAAACAAAATCGGAACATACACTGTTGCGGTACTTGCAAAGCATCATGGCATTCCGTTTTACGTGGCCGCACCATTTTCGACTTTCGATCTGACCCTCGCCGATGGTTCCGGAATTCCGATAGAAGAGCGCGACGGCAGAGAAATAACGCACGGCTTCGGGCGTCAGACCGGCTGTGATGGCATAGGGGTTTTCAATCCGGCATTCGATGTGACCCCGCACGAACTGATTACAGGGATCATCACCGAGCGAGGAATAGCGCGAAAACCGCTTACAGAAAACATCTCGAAATTAAAGTTAATCACTCACTAATGCCGTTTTTTAATTATATCTACAAGTAAGTTGGCCGTAAAAAGCGATGTGAAAAAAGGTGACGGAATTAAAGAGCGTGCCTTTTTTTGATTTTCTGTTTCTCAATTCAGGGAAACCGCATTATTTTTCTTGATTAGTCGATTGTTATTTTTGATCGGCATTTGCAGATCAGTATCAGAAGGGTGCAGAATATGAAAGTTCGTTCTTGGCTTTCGGCAAATGTGTTGGTTGCAGCTTCGGTCTTGGTATTGTCCGTAGTGACGGTTCGTGCCGATGTTTTAGTTGACGATTTCAAGCACGCATATTCCAGCCTTGATCCTGTGAACGGGATAGATTCTTCGCAAAGTTATCTCGGCGAAGCGAGAGGTTATTCGGCATATCCAAACGACGTGATGGCTGACAGTGGTGGAGGATTGTGGGCGTCCAACTGTGATGCCAACACTATTCCGAGTTATATAAATAACAAGAACAATACAACTGCAAATGACAATCCTGCGATACTGTTCGACTCGGCCAACGGTATTCCCTGTTATCATGCAAAAATGTTTTTGGGCACGACGGACTCCTCATATACCGAACTTGATATTTCGCTCAAGGATGAAACCACCTTTTACAATCTTACCAATATGACGAGCCTTAAACTCACTGCACATGGTAAAGGATCAATCACGGTTTCATTCCGTTCATACGATATTGATAGATCAATTGCGAGCAGTACCGGTGATAGTGCATGGGGATATTATTCTTGCACGATTGCACTCAAGTCCGGAACAGATTCGACTTACGTAATCCCAACATCTTCGTTTCACCCAAGCCCCGATAACACTCATGCTGCCGGTTGGGTTTTTACAACACATCCCGGCGGAATCAATCAAGTGTCTGGGCTGATTTTTTCTGTTCCTGTGGACTCAACTACCGAGCTGTATCTGTCAAGTATAACTCTTGTCGGAACCATTACTTATTCAGATGTTGGTATTCCTACTCTTTATGCCCCAGGAACACTGGCAGCTCCGTCATTCTACGATCCAGTCACGTTCAACAGCATAGTGCATCAGGGACACGACATTGTTCCTTCGGCTAACAGTGCAAATTTGGCTTCCGGCACTCCATATTCGATAACCGCGTATGCTCCAGGGGCACTTGAACCGTCTTATCAGCTTCAGCAGTTCCTTAATGGAGCTTGGACAAACAAAGGCGCGGCTCAAAACACTCCGGCCACTGACACCAATTTCGCATTGACCGCAGGCATGACTGTTGCTGACACCGGAACATACAGAATAACGGCTACGAACTTCAAAGGTGCAGACACAACCGATACTGTTCATCTCGGCATGAACACTGCTCCTCTGATAACGACGAACTTCACAATTACGCCAAATCCTGTAAATGAAGGAGCATCGGCAACGTTTGCCATTGCGGCAACGGGCAGTCCGGTTCCGGGGGTGAAGTGGTATCACAACGGAACTTATGTTGACAGCACTGCTCTTTCGGTAGTTCGCACAATTGCCGTTACCGATACTGGATCGTGGTATGGTGTTGTAAGCAATGGTGTCGGTACTCCTGCAACATCGGCAACAGTGAACCTAAAAGTAAACACTATCCCAAAAATCCTTTCCACTTCGGGGAATCAGACAGCGGCGGTCGGAACCACCGCCCTTTTCTGGGTGAAGGATACCAATGCAACAACGCGCAATTGGTACAAAGTGGGATCAGCTTCAAGCATGTCCACGACTGATACGCTTAAGATAAACGGGGTTCAATTCACTGATTCAGGATCATATTATGTTGTTTTATCCAATAGCGTTGGATCGGTATATGATACTTTGAAACTAACCATTACTGCTGCAAATTCCAAACCGATAATCACTGCGCAGCCACCGGCTTTCGATTCTGTGCTGACGGGTGGAAGCAAGGTCGATTCGGCGCATGTTACAGGGAATCCGGTGCCGGTAATTCAGTGGTACTACAAAAAGGATGCGGCTTCTGCGGCCGTGGCTCGTGGAGCTGCTGGTGCGGCGCTTTCGATTGGTCCGGCATCTAAGCAGAATGATACGGGGCTTTATTATTTCACAGCGACCAACGATTCCGGCACCGTGCAAAGTTCAACCATGACATTACGCGTTTTGGATCCGGCAATGGTTTCAGGTAAGTATGTCGGGAAAGGAACCACGGTTGTCGAGGCGTTTTCAAATCCTACATCTATGACGCTTTCTGCAATTGCAACTGGAGACGGGATTTCGTACACATGGCTTGATGCGGCAGGCGCCGTGGTTGCTTCGACAATTTCTTATGCCGTTCCGCAGGCCGATACAAACAAGACATTCCGTTACGTTGTAACCACAAAGATCGGTGGAGTGTCGGTGTCAACTCCTGACACAAGCGCATGGATCAAGCCGATTGTCAGCAAGTATGTGAATCCGTTCACGGTCACTATGACAAAGCATTTGGCGACTTCCGATTCTGTGGATGTTGCGATTTCTGTTACGTCGGGAGTTACGTTCTACACGAGTTCAACACAGGTTCTTGGAGAACCGTACATCGATAGTATTTTTGTCGGTGGAAGTGACGGTTTACTTAGACCTGATTCAGCAGCATTGGCCGCGAATACTGCTGCATCCAAATTGCGCATTTCCGCCGACATCGCGAAAGCAGGTTACACAAAGACATTATGGGTAAATCCGGGTGACACAATCTGGAAATATTCTTCGATGATTTCCTGGAACAGAACTCCGGTTAATGGAAATACTGTCGACACAAACTCCACCGTCAGTCCGTCGGATTCCGTTGATCTTCGGTACACTCCGGATATATCGGGGCTTAACGTATCGAGTGTTTACAGTGCAACAACTAAACCCGATTCTGTCACTTTAACAATCTCAGGGCTTGCCACTCTTGGTGCCAGAGACACGCTTATCACGATAACAGCCAAGGTCGGCGGTGTTGTAAAAGGTACCCAAACGGTTACGGTGTCTTCTCTGATAGCAAATCCGCAGGTTATCCTGTTCGTCGGTAACCATCCGATATTGAAAACGACACTCGATGTTGACCTCACGGTTTCGACTTCAAGCAACAGGTCCTCGACTCGTACAATTGCAGCCGGAACTGTCGGCATAGACAAGCCAACCTACACTGGCACATTCGTAGCGAGCAGCATTACATCGCCGTCTTCGTTGCTTGTAACCTGGACTCCGGTGGCCGCAGATTCTATTTCGACCATCGACAGCGTGAAAATCTGGTATGGATCGACGCCGTACACAACAGATACTAATCCAAGTGCCGGATATGTTTCTGTAAAGGTCAACAAGCCTTCAGGGACATCGGCATTAGATACAATCGTCGGGCTTTCTCAAAATACAACGTATTATTTCCAGCTTCAGCTTTTCAGAAATGGACTTGGTTCCAATATTACTTTGGCCTCGGAATCCAGTGCCAAGACTGACACGGCAACCGGGCCGGTATTCCCATCAACTCTTACAGCCACTCAACTGGTTCCTCATAAGATTGTAGTCGGCTGGGGTTCTGTTACGGCAGACAGCATGTGGATCTGGTACGGCAAGGATCCAGCAATGCCGGTGGCAAACGGAACTTCACCCAATCCGCTTAACACATCCAAAATCAGCGTTTCCAAAGCACGGCTTGCTACTGGGAAAGACACCGTAACCAGCTTGTCGCCAGGGACAACTTATTACTTTGACGCGCAAGTGTTTTCAGGTGGACTACGTTCTGCTGTCGTCAATACAAACAGCAGAGCAAGTGCTACTACAGATTTGACTCATATCTTCAATGTGACGTACGCAAAGTTCGATTCGATAACGCATCAGGTAAAGGTTAGATTCTCAGTGGCCGACACAGGTGAAGTAGATACCACCAAGGGTTTTAAGGCTGGATGCGTTTCGATTCACGGTGGGGCTGCTACGGTTGCCCAGCTTGCAAATTCTCCTACTTGGTACATGACATACTCATCATTCGGCGATACTGTCAGATACGATCTTGATTCAGCGGGAATCATGTTCAATGATTCGTTCTCGATCGGTCTTTTTGTCTCATATACCAGCAAGGTCAGCAAAGCAGTTACGCCTGATCTTCCCGAAACAAGCCTGACTGTTTACACGACCAGTTTCAATTGGCAGAGTATAAGATTTCCTGATTCTGTCCAATCGATCGCTACCCCCAAAGATGATACCTTACCATTGGATAACGGCAGGTTCGTTTTCATCAATCCGTCCATTAATGATCATATTTCCCCGCTGAACGACACCTTGCGTCCGCTGGCCTTTGCTGCGCCTGCCGGATTCCGTAAGCTTACTCCATACGGGTATTACATTCAGCAAAAGGATCCGCTTTCAATCAGTTCGGCAGTTATTGGAATGGCCGTCGGAGTTCTTCCGGCAACTTTTTCGATAGATAGTATTGCAATGTATTACGATACACTTGGTAGCAAGATAGATGTCATTCATGGATTGCGACCGGTCGGAGGATTTTTCTGGCGTGCGCTTGACCAGAAAACCGTATCGGATACTTTCATGCTAATGCAGGATGATTCGATACCGCGAATCAGCCTCGCAACCCGTAAAGACACTGTCCTAAATTCCGGAGTGAAATTTGTTGACAGCGTGCGTGTGGTTTGCAATGTGTTAAATCCGCAACTTATTCTCGGATATGGTTCGGGCAAGGATTCCTTGAGAATCAAGGAGATCAAGAAGCTCGTTTCGACAAAAGACCCCACGATATTTGTCATTCAGCCCGATTCTTCCAAAAATTCCATTGTTAGCGCTTCCTATGGTTTAAGAGCGAAGCTTAGCATTTCCGATGGAGTCCACGACACAATCATTGATTGCTCCCGCAAGGTGGCCAACTCCTCAATTGCCTATAGTCTGTCGCCTGACGTTTGGGTGCCGATCTGTACTCAGTGGGATCTTTCCACCAAATCGCTTGGCAGTATTTTCGACACATCCGGAATGAATCCAACAGGCAAGTGGAAGTATGACAAAACCGCTGCCCGCATATTCCGTTACGATCCGACCAGTTTGTATGCCGATCAATCCAGCGGAAGCACCAAAGGATGGGTCGAGTACGCCGATACTCTTGATTCATTGTTCAATCTCGTTCCAGGCAGAGTAATCTGGTGCAAGTCTCACAACGCCGACGGAACAGCTCCTTCGCTGAAATTCGGAAGCGGAATTACGCCGAGCCTTTCATCGCCAACACCTATAAAGCTGGCGCCACAATCATGGACTGACGTCGCCGTTCCGTACTCATTCGACATTCCATTGAGAACGGTGCTTGATTACATCGTTGACAACTCTGGCAAACCGGTTTCTATGGATTCTGTTTCGGTATTTCATTGGGTGGCGGTAGTTGATTCCGCTAACACCAAGGATACGAACTATAAGTTCGTTTCGGTGTTCACCGGTCGCGTAGATGATACGTTAAAGGTTGACAGCATTCCGATGCACGCTTATTCGGCCGGCGTATATCAGGCTTATACGGTATATAACCGGATGGCTTCTCCGCTAACCTTATCGGTACAGCCGATTTCCCTTAATATGTCTCCGTTTGGCAAGGGAATAGGCAAGAAGACCAATATTGCCGGAACCTTGGACAAGTGGATGGTTTCGTACCGTTACCGCATTGCAGGGGAATCAGTGGCTTCGGAACTTGTTGCTGGTAAGCTCGATGGCCCTGCCGGTGACACAATGGTTCTGCCAATGCCGCCTTCATTCGGATCGGTAAGTGCCGGTTTGCAGAGAAAAAGTGGAGATAGAGTTGCGGTGCAATTAATTTCTGCCGACCAGGCCGGAACCACTGTTCCGGTGGTGTTCTCGGGACCTGCCGGAACGCAGATCTGCGAGGAGCTTGATCTATCAAGACTTCCCGACGGTTATGTCGCAGTAGTGTTCGATCCGTCATCCGGCAACACCTCAGCTTCCGGTTCCCTTGAACTTGACGGAACGGGAAATCGCAGATACATAGTCGCCGGAACTCCGGAGTATGTGAGCGCGACAGTGAACCGGCTTGTTCTCGGCAATAATCTGCGCATGTCATTCATTAATTTTGACAGGCTTTCAGGGCGTGTATCGGTCAGGTTCTCTGTACCGTTTACCGGAATGGCGCAGATCGGATTCGATCTCTACAACGTGAGCGGACGCAGAATCTGGCATCATGAGGTAGGCAATCCGACAATGGGTATCCAAACCATGAGTTTTAATGTCGGTGCCGAAAACGGATTACCGGTCGCTTCAGGTTTGTACATCCTGCGTATGACTGCTTGTAGTCTTGACGGGAAGGAATCAGTGGTGGCTAATCAGAAGATCGGAATGGTCCGCTGATTGCATCATATCATAGCAAAGGACTTCGGTGGCGGAGTCCTTTGCTTTTTACATCGGTGCATTGATGCTTACAACAGACCGCAGACCTCCTGAACATCTCCATTTCCGCCTGACATTTTTCATCCTGCTTGCGATGTGTTTTGCCGGAGCCATACTCGGCGACAGCGCGGCTGAATCACTTGTTCTATCGAATTTCAATCCATCGGTTATTCCTGGCCTCTACAGTGCAAATGCACTGATGCTTTTTCTCGTGTCCTTCTTTTTTATAAACATTGTCGATCGACTTGATCGCGGTAAAATATTCATGACCCTGCTGCTTGTTCATGTCGGCATTCTGCTTTCGGCATGGTTCCTTATGAGAATCGGGTTTACGTTTATTTATATCCCGCTTTTCTCGTATGCGTATGTTTCCAAGATCATTTTCTTCCTGCTGTTCTGGACTCTGCTAAACGATGTCGCAGATGCAAGAAGTGCCGGATTGGATTTTCCCGTAATCGCAGCAGGTGGAACGCTTGGCGCAATAATCGTTTCGTTTAGTACTCCATGGCTGATGAAAATCATTCAGGCTCAGACACTTGTTCTTGCCTGGGCGTTCATCGCATTCATGCTGTGGATCTTTTTCCGCAAAACGGCAATGCCGCAATTCGGGAAAAACTTTATGCCGCACGCCGATTCCCGTCAAAAAGGATCGGGCATAGACAACATCGAAGAAAATCTTGCGGTGATTGCGCGTGAACCATTGCTTTCAAATATGGGAATTCTTTACTTCCTGATATTTTTTGTACTGTTCAATCAGCACTACATTTTTTATTCGGTTCTAAAGACCCACGTTTCACATGGACAGACGGGGCCTGCGGTTGCCGAAAAACTCGCTGCATTTCTCGGATGGTTCAACGGTATAAGCATGGCGGTAACCTTTCTACTTCAATCAGGGGTTTCCGGTCGGCTGATACGCAAGATCGGTTCGACACGGTCGATGCTTGTACTTCCGATTGCATTCTGTATTGTGTTTACGGTGTTGCTTGTGGCGAGAATTGCCGGAGTCGATAACGAAAAAATATTCTGGATCATTGTTGGTGGTGTGGCTTTGCGCATCGCATGCTTTGATTCTTTTTTTTCCCCCAACTTCCAGATTTTCTTTTCGGGAATTTCTCAGGGCTTGCGAGGCAAGGGAAAGCTTGGCCTTGAAGGAATAATAAAGCCGCTTGCAATGGCTGTTGCAGGAGCATGGATGATTTCCATCGTTCCACATATGAGCCCTGAAGCAGATATTGTGATCCTTCTGACTGCATCGGTGCTGATGTTTTTACAGTCCCTTCGCATTCGCGGCAAATACACTCAAAGCCTTTCGCTTTCTTTGGCCGATTTTCGAACCCGCGTCTCGGAAATTCTGGAGGACTCCTCGAACCTCTCCGACAATGAAAGCGCAGTTGGATTGCTCGCTTCGCATCTGTCGTCAGGATCATTCGAGATAAGGGCCTATGCAATAGAACTGCTTGGTGATACACGATCTCCCGACGCAATAAGATTTCTGGTGCAAGCGATCGGCGACGAAGATCCGCAAACCCGTGCGTCGGTGGTTGCAGTGCTTGGCAGAATGCGAATTCCGCAAATGCGCAAAAAGCT
>CAIOZP010000470.1 GCA_903862805.1 uncultured Fibrobacterota bacterium | reverse complement strand
TTGCGACCATTACCGAGCGGCTTTCAGTTTCGCGGCAGAGACTCGACAAAATCCTTCGTAAACGGTACGGCATGAATGCCTCCGAGTTCCTTGCTTCGGCCCGCGTCGAAATGGCTAAAGAACGCCTGCGCAGTTCACACGCCGGTGAATCAAACGTGGCACGGCTCTGCGGATTCAGTTCGATGGACGAAATGGAAAAAAGCTTCCGCCGGTTCTCCGGTTGCACTCCATACCAGTACCGCGACAAGCACAAAGTCGGCTGATCATCCTTCACCGCGCATCTTCCGGAGATATTTCCGATGGCCGATGAAATCATCCGCACCTGTTTTCTACTGACCGCCGAATGTCTCGATCTTCCCGATCGCTTTGAAATGATCTTCTGGGCCGCGCCTCTTCATACCGATGTGCCGATCAAAATCGTTGTAGATAATTTCCGACCATTGTTCTTCATCCCTTCCTCTGCAAAAATCCATAATCTGCATGACCTTGCCGAACGTCGCATTATGTCAATGAAAACAATGGACGGCGTTGCTGTTGACTGTCTCTATTTCAAGACCCATGAAGCGATGAAAAATGCCGCCGCATCATTGCGGCATCACGGCATCGCCGTTTTCGAAAGCGATATTCATCCGCTCGATCGTTATCTTATGGAGCGTCACGTTGCCGGAACTTTTACGGTCGAAGGCGAATCGCATTTTGTCAATCATGCGCTGTTTTTTCGCAATCCAAAGATGCGTGGATTCGATGGATCTGTGCCGCTGAAAACAATGTCGATCGATATCGAGACCAACGAAACCGCGTCCCTTGTCTATTCGATTGCATGCAGCGGCGAGACCGATGCTGTTTTCATTACCGGCCCTGAAATAAAACTTGAGAACGTGCGCTGCTTCCATCGCGAAAAGGATATGCTCCTGGCTTTTTTCGCACATGTCAAGACAGAGAACCCCGATTTGCTCATCGGCTGGAACATTGTCGGCTTCGATTTCAATGTTATGCAAACGCGCTGCCGCGAACTTGGCATTCATTTCGATATCGGCCGCGAATGGCCGTCGCGAATCTATCCACAGAGCAACGATCCGCGGAAATTTGTCGCAAAAATTCCCGGACGTGCGGTGCTCGACGGCCCGCTTATGCTTCGTGCCGGAGGACGTTTTTACGAAAGCCTGTCGCTCGAAAATGTCGCGAGTGATCTTTTGGGCGAGCATAAAACAATCACACTTGAAGGCAGCGAAAAAACCGACGAGATCAACCGCCTTTTCGCCCACGACAAGCAATCACTCGCTATATACAATCTTCAGGATGCCGTTCTCACACGACGCGTTTTCGATGCCGCTGGGCTTATTCCAAACGCAATCGAACGCTCTAAAAGATCGGGGCTGATGATTGACAGAATAGGAGGAAGTGTCGCGGCTTTCGATCACGTTTATCTGCCGAGACTTCATCGTGCCGGATTCGTCGCAGGTGATCTCGCCGATATTCCGCTTTACGGTCAGCAACTGATCGGTGGTTTCGTGATCGAACCCGATGCCGGTCTGTACGAACACGTAATCCTCCTCGATTTCAAGAGTCTCTATCCATCGATCATGCGCACCTTCTGCATCGATCCGCTTGCGCAGAAAAACAAGACTTCAAACATGGTGAAAAATCCTGCCGGAACATCTTTCGCCCGCGACCTCGCATTGATGCCGGTCATCGTCGAGGAACTGCTCGATGCCCGCGCACAGGCCAAACGCGACCACAACGAAGCCTTGTCAAATGCGATCAAAGTGCTGATGAACAGCTTCTACGGAGTGCTCGGTTCCACCGGCTGCCGCTTCTTCGATCCACAACTTGCCGAATCAATCACGCTCAGTGGTCAGCAGATTCTTCGCCGCACAATCGCATACATCGAAAATGAATTTGAGTGCCGCGTGCTTTACGGCGATACCGATTCGGTCTTCGTGCTTTTTGGCCCCGATGCCGGTTTCGGTGCGATTGACAAAGCGGAAACCATTGTCGCATCGGTCAACAAGTATTTCAAAAAATCACTCAAAGATGAATTCGGAGTCGAGTCATTTTTGGAGCTGGAGTTCGACCAGCATTTCATCAAACTGCTGATACCAACTTCACGATCCGGAAGCGGCAAAGGAACGAAGAAACGCTATTGCGGGCTGATCGCAAATGACGGCATCGAATCGCTGGTTTTCAAAGGAATGGAATCTGCAAGAACTGACTGGACAAATCTTGCCAAAACTTTTCAGCAGAAACTTTACATGATGGTCTTCCACGGCGAACCGGTGGAAGAATACATCTGCTCGGTTGTCGCCGATCTCAAAGACGGTCGCCTTGACGACCTGCTGATCTATTCAAAACGTCTTCGCAAAGATAGCGGTGACTACGAAAACGGCCACATTCCGCCACATGCGCAGGCTGCCAAACTTCTCGATAAACCCGGCAGCCGCATTCGATACATCATCACCAAAGCCGGTCCGCAACCAATCGGGAAAATCTCTTCGCCACCCGACTACAATCACTATGTAGAAACACAGTTGAGACCGGTCGCCGATTCCATCCTCGAAACCATCGGCAAAAATTTCGACGAAATCGCAGGCGGCAAGATCAGTTTGTTTTGAACATTTTTCACTTTTTGTCGCTACACATTCAGATGAACATTATATTTGTTCCGGCAAGCCTGTTTGTCTGATTGAACCCACCCGGAGGCGGAACATGGCGACACAAAACCGTGACGATCTGTCCATCAACAACGAGTTCTTCATCAAGTCGATTGTCAATCTTTCACCGGACGTACTCTACATCTACGACATTGTTGAACGGCGCAATCTCTATAGCAATGACGGCATCGAAACAGTGATGGGATACAGCGCCGAAGAGCTCCTCGAAATGGGCGAAAACATCATTAGCATTCTTATGCACCCGGACGATTTCACCAATTACGCTTCGACTATCATCCCCAAATACTATACGGCTGCAGATGGTGAACGGATCAGACATATCTATCGTATGAAGCATCGCGACGGCAGTTGGAAATGGCTTGAGTCGATAGAAAGCATTTACCTTCGCTGCACCGACGGTTCACCTAAGCAAATTTTCGGCGTAATCCACGATATAACCGCAGCGAAACAGCATTCCGAAATCACCGACCGGAACGCTGCACTTCTTCTTCAATCGCAGCGCGTCGCCAAACTCGGTCACTATGTCCTCGACATTGTTTCAGGAACCTGGAGCAGCTCTTTGGCACTCGATGAAATATTTGGAATCGATGCTGATTATCTGCGCGACATAGACGGCTGGGGAAACCTTCTTCATCCTGACGACAAAAAAGAAATGCTCGAATATTTCACGGTAAACATTCTGCAGAACCATGAATATTTCGACAGGGAATACCGGATTTGCAAAGCAGATACCGGCCAAACACTTTGGATTCATGGCCGTGGATCGCTGGAATTCGATTCGGCTGGCAAGGTAACAGAAATGTTCGGTACGATTCAGGACATCACCGAAAAGAAGCTTGCCGAAAATGCTCTGCGGGAAAGCGAACGGCGCCTCAATATGCTTTTTGAAAATACCGGAACTGCCAATTCGATTTTCGACCGCGACTGCCGGTTGACCATGCAGAACGCTTATTCGCAACGACTTCTCGGCGGCGCGGTGGCCAATTCTATCGGGAAAACCGTAGAAGAAATTTTCGGAGAAGAAACAGGATCGGCAGTTCGTGATCGGATGAATCGTGTAATGGGCAATGGCTTATCAGAAGAATTCGATACACTATTTCACTTACCAGTTGGAACAAAGTGGTTCAGATCTTCGTATCAGCCACTTATTGAAGGTGACAAAAACATCATTGGACTTCAGATTGTTTCGCAGGACATCACCGAAACCAAAACATCCGAGCTGCTTCTTGCTACCGAAAAAGAGCGACTCGCCGTTACCCTTCGCAGTATAGGCGACGGCGTAATAGCAACTGATACAAAGGGCTGCGTTTCGATTATGAACAAGGTCGCCGAAGATCTAACCGGCTGGTCTCAACAGGATGCCGCTGGTCATCCTCTCGCCGAAGTGTTCTACATTGTCAACGAAACGACAGGGAAAATCTGTGAGAATCCGGTGGTAAAGGTTCTTGCGACAGGCCATGTAATCGAGCTGGCAAACCACACCATCCTCCGCTCTAAAACCGGAGATGAACGAATCATTGCCGACAGCGCAGCTCCGATACTTGACAACGAAGGAACAGTGATCGGTGTTGTGCTTGTCTTCCGCGACATGACAGAAAAACAGCGGCTCATGGACTCGGCGATCAGATCGCAGAAGCTCGAATCCATTGGCGTGCTCGCTGGCGGTATTGCACACGATTTCAACAATCTGCTTGGTGGCATATTCGGATATCTCGATCTTGCACGTCTCGATTCTTCAGGATCAAATGCCGATGAATATATCGAGCGGGCACTTGGCGCACTCGAGCGGGCACAAGGTTTGACCCAGCAGCTTCTGACCTTCTCCAAGGGGGGTGCGCCGGTAAAATCCGTCAGCAACCTTTTCCCCTTCATTTCCGAAACAGCCGGATTTGCTCTCAGTGGGTCAAATGTTTCCTGTACGATCGACATTTCATCTGATCTTTGGCCGTGCAGTTTCGACCGCAACCAGATCGCGCAGGTGATTGACAATCTGATAATCAATGCAATGCAGGCAATGCCGCTCGGAGGAACAATCGCTATTTCAGCTGCGAATGTTGTTCTTGACGAAAACGAAGTTGCCACTCTGCGGAATGGCCCGTTTGTTAAGATCAAGATTCGTGATTGTGGAACCGGCATTCAAGCAGAAATTCTTCCGCGAATTTTCGACCCATTCTTTACCACGAAACAAAAAGGCAGCGGGCTTGGGCTTGCGACAACATATTCGATAATCAGCAGACACGACGGCGCTATTGAAGTCGAGTCAAGCATTGGAAAAGGTACAACCTTCACGATATTTCTTCCGGCACTTCCGGAAACAAAAGTTCAGTCTTCGCAGGATTTTCGTTCCATCAGTTCAGGGACTGGCCGCATACTTATCATGGACGATGAAGAAGTCGTCCGAGAAGCAATGAGCGAAATGCTTCGGCGTGTCGGATACACGGTTGAATCATGTTGTGATGGCGCAGAGGCTGTAGATCTCTTTACAAAAGAGACGATCGAAGGCCGACCTTTCGACGCTGTAATTCTCGACCTGACAATACCCGGTGGAATGGGTGGCAGGGACGCAGTCGATCTGATCAAAGACTTCTCGCCGGAGACTCCTGTCTATGTCGCAAGCGGATATGCTAACGATCCGATCATGGCAAATCCAACCGCATACGGGTTCAACGGCAGTATTCAGAAGCCATTCAAATTTTCGGAACTTGCCGCGATGATCGCCGCCGGACTTCAGTCTCCGTAAGGACGAAAACCCAATGCGGCCATTGCCGAGCCAACTGTGAAAAATGATCCGCACACACAAACAACGTCGGCAGCCTTCGCCGCGATTCGCATGGCGTCAACTATGTCGGGTTCGACCAAAATCAGTTCATGCATTCCTTGTGGAATTTCCGAAGCTAACAGCTCGGCAGGTGCAGCACGTGGGGTCGGCGGTGTTGTGCAGATCACGACATCGGCAACAGCAGAATAAATGCGCATCATCGCAGCGTGATCTTTGTCTGCCATTATGCCGGTTACAACGGCGATCCGTTCGTCCCTGAACCTGCTACGCAAAGTCTTGGCAAAGGTCGCAACCGCCTGCGAATTGTGTCCGACGTCAAAAATGAAAGTGCAGTCTGCACGTTTTACTATCTGGAAACGACCAGGCAGAAAAGCTCTCGCCAATCCTTTGAGTATGGCCTCATCCGATGCGCTGAATGCAATTTTTGCCGCACATACAGCGGCTGCGGCGTTGGCCGCCTGATAATCTCCCACAAGTGAGAGCGCCGCATAACTGTCACCGACCGGAATTGATACGACGCATTTGGTTTTGTCTGACATCAGGTGTTCTGGTACGGTCGCGATTGTCAATTTGGATGCCAAAATCGCGCAGACCGCTTCGGCCTTTACCTCGATTGCCGGATCATCCTGCGGAGACAGAACGAGAGGGACACCGCGTTTGGCTATTCCAAGCTTTTCGCCTGCTATCGAGAGCAGATCATTGCCGAGATATTCGATATGATCCAAACCGATTCGCGTGATTACCGATACCGCCGGATTCACAATATTTGTTGCATCGAGCCTGCCGCCAAGTCCGGTTTCGATAACTGCAATTCCGACTTCAGCCCGCTTGAAAATCTCAAAGGCAATGAGTGTTGAAATCTCAAAAAAGCTCAGGTCATGTTTTAAAATAGCCGGTTTGATGTCTTCATAAACAGCAAGCCATGCTTCTGAAGAAACGGGGCGTCCGTCAAGAAGAAACCGCTCCTCAAAATCTATCAGATGAGGCGAAGTATAAAGCCCGGTTTTGAATCCAGCGGCACGCGCAATCGATTCGACAAATGTGCAAACAGAACCTTTGCCGTTGGTTCCGGCAACATGAACGATTTTCAACTTATCCTGAGGATTGCCAATTTCCGCTGCGGCCAATCGCATTCTGTCAAGTCCGAGCTTGATAACACGCGCCGGCTTTCCGAATATCTCGGCTACTACATCTTCACGAAGTCCCATGTCATCTGAACTCCTTCAAAACATCTATAGCTTCTGAATGGATTTTTCCGTTGCTTCCAATGTATCCGATTGTATCGAGCATCATTTCCGATCCGTCAATCGCTGTGAATTTACCACCTGCTTCTCTTACGAGGCATGCACCGGCAGCAAAATCCCATGGTTTGTCATCGAACTCGACCGCAATGTCGAGTCGGCCGTCGGCAAGGTAGGCAAGCAACACGGATGACGCCCCGAACATCCGCATATTGTACGCCGCAGTGCTCAGTTTGTGGAGTGCCGCAACTTTGCGATCGGTTTCGCGGCGCATTCCGGAATCGTAACTTAATGTGCAATTTGATAATTTTGATTTTTCGGAGACATGAATAGCCTTATCATTGCAAAACGCTCCCCTGCCCTTCGATGCCCTATACATTTCGTCGGTTTCAGGCAGATAGATCACTCCGCCAACAAGCTCATTTCCGTAGGCCAATCCAATAGAGACACCCCACAGAGGAATCTTTGCGATGAAATTGTGAGTCCCGTCGATTGGATCTATTACCCAAGTAAAGCCGCTTGATCCTTCTGTAAATCCGCGTTCTTCGCCGAGTACGCCGTCGGAGGTGAAAATTCCGAGCAGATGTTTCACGATCATTTCCTCTGCGCGAAGATCAAATTCGGTAACCATTGACTTGTCGGATTTTATTGTAACTGTTTTGTATCCGCTCGATGCTTCCTTGACCATAAGGCCGGCCTGTCGTGCGGAATCAACGGCGGCGTAGATTCGTTCGATGGTCATTATTATCCTTGAAAAATCAAATTTAAAAACTCTTCAGACAAAATACTTTAAAGCGTAAAGTCCTATTGCATCGAATGACCTCAGATACTATTTTAGCCTGCCGTCTCGATGCGGAGGTGGTGAAATGGTAGACACGCTGGTTTCAGGAGCCAGTGAGCGCAAGCTTGTGAGGGTTCAAGTCCCTTCCTCCGCACCACTTTTTTACCACAAAGTTCCTATTTTTAAAACAACCTTTTTACAAAAACTCGAGTTTTCTTATTTGGCAACAGTCCTTTATTTCAACGGCATTTTTTTATGCAAAACAAGCTGAGGTTTGTTGCCGACTTTGTACAGGAAAACTTACATCTGATCATTGGCGCAAGTGTTATGTTATATATCAAATTTATGATTGCCAGTTGACAGTTTGGCAGTCGAGTGTTAGAAGTGGGCTCCGAGTTAATCTACCAAAAGGGGTAAGAATGGCTGCTAAGTTCGACAAATTCGTTCCGGAATCAATGAATAGCCCGGAGCA
>CAIOZP010000469.1 GCA_903862805.1 uncultured Fibrobacterota bacterium | reverse complement strand
TGTTGAAGACATCGGCAAGACTGCGGAATATTACAAATACAAAATCTCCGACTGCATTTGGCAAGATAAGAATTCCTGTTGCATAGTGGAGCTGGTGTCAGATTCGGTCGGCGCGCCTCAGTGGGAGGTTCGTCTCGGTCGTACCGAGCGCTTCGCAAGCGATGCCGCGCAGGCCGCAATACTTATCGAAGATGCCGACATAGGTGTTTGCCAGACGCTGATTGACATCTGCGCCTTCCCCGATCCACTGACCGTTTCTGTCCCGCCGACCGGAACCAATGCCGTCACCACCGTCACAGCGATCAAACGAAGCGGAAAAGAAATCATCTGCGAAATTCCATTCGAGTCCGAATACCTTGCCGGGAAAATTAAAAAAACCGACCAACTTCTAATCAACCACGGCAAACATGAAATCGCAGACGACATTTCGCGGGCTATTGACGGCACCGGAGCATCACCATCAGGTTACATCGGCATGACACCTATTTCCCCTGTTTACAACAATGCTCAATGTCTTGATCTGATCTTCGGGGAAATAAACAGACGTGGCGGATATTTTATCGACCATTCCAGAACCATGTCGGATCAGGTATCCATTACAGCAAAAGAATCCGACGTGAAATATGCGAAGGTCGGCTTCGTGATCAGTGGAAAAACCGAGGCCCAGATACAGGGCGAACTCGCGGCATTCGCAGCAGCGGCCTCACACAAATCAGGCCTGATCGCAGCAGCTCAGCCGACTGAAATTTTCATAAAAACACTCTCCAAAAACCGGAGTATATTCGCGAAAACCGGAGTCAAACTGGTGACTGTCGGAGCAACTATTTCACAGTAGAAAACACATCAAAGTTGCAGGCGGCTCACTTGATGTTTAACGACACTGCCGCGCGAATAAGGTTCTTCATAGCAAGCTCGTTGATGCTTTCTCCTTCATGAATGTCGATAGCGCGCCTTACATTTCCATCCAAGCTCGAATTGAACAGACCGTCAGGATCTTTCAAAGAAGCGCCTTTGGCGAAGGTCATCTTGACGGCCTTCTTGTATGCCTCACCAGTGCATATCAAGCCTCCATGCGACCAGACCGGTGTTCCCCATTTCCATTCTTCCACGACCTCCGGATCAGCATCTTTGATAATCTCGCGTAACTTGGCGAGCGTTTCTCCGCGCCAATCGCCCAGTTCCTCGATCCTGTTACTGATCAACACCGACGGCGGTACATTGTCCGCCTGATTTTTCTCTATCTTGGCCATATCAAACCTCCTGATAACCTAAAATAACGTGGGCCTACCCTACCAGAATCTAAATCTGTGTTCAAACAAACAGCGGGATAAAACATCGGCCCAACTATCATTCTCAAAACACAGCAAGATTTATTGCGGTAGGATTTCAAGCTAATCTGTCGTTTGAGCGATTTCCCCAGAATGTTCCGAATTACCTGATCCCCACAAGAAACCTTATCTTAAACCGCAAGAAAAACATGAAGAAAAACCTAAAGAAAAATTTTCCGGATACCGAAACAACCAACATGAACATATCAAGGAGGATATCATGAACGCAGGATCACTTTACGGCACGAGCTCCCAGATGCAGTATTCATCACTATTTGCCAGCGTCAGTTTCTCACATACGAAGTCAAGCGGAACTTCGGCAACATCGACAAGTGCAGCATCAGACAATGACGTAGACAGCTCCAATGTCGATACGGTAAACATCAGTCTCGAAAGCCTTGAGATGTCGTCGTCGTCATCAGCGCAGACCTCATCTTCGTCCAATGTAAGCGGTACAGATTCATCGAACGGCTCCGACATGCAGAATATTGTCAAGATGATCAAAGACGAGATGGATAAGCTCAAGCAAAATCTTGTTTCGACACTTCTTGGTCTTGATAAAGGAACTACCGGCACTACGCCGACAAGCGGCACCACACAGGCGCAGGATGTTACCGATGGGATTCAGGGGCTGCCCGCATATTGGGGTTCCGAACAGACCTCGCAGCGCATCGTTGACTTCGCGACATCATTCTCAGGACTTACAGGACAGGCCGGGAAAGATTTCTACAACACAATGGTCACTGCAATCGAAAAAGGATTCAAGGATGCAGCCGGTGAAATTGGTAGCAACGTACCATCGCAGGTTTCTGATCTTACAAACAAAACAGAGACACTTGTGCTTAACAAGCTCAAGGCTTGGGCGCAGAGCAACGGGATACAGGTGGACGACACATCGTCATCAACCCAGTCGCAGACACCTACTGGTAGCAGTATTGATATTAAAGCTTAAACCCGGAATGTTTTCCGGATTCGGGAAGGGAGCCGTATGCGTAGCGGCTCCTTTCTTTTTTACAGATGACAGGGCCTTTCCCTTGACTTATCGGCCCGCAGAAAACATTTTTGGCCCAATCGAATGAAACTTTAACACCGTCCGAAAGGATCGCGGTAAATGTCCAGTGTTAAGAAACACCGTAAAGAGAAGATCGCAAAACATAAGCGCAAGAAGCGCCGTCGTCTCAATCGCCACAAGAAGCGGAAGGTCTGACGGACTGCGAAAGCAGCCATAAAACGCGATACATCGGGGAGTGGAGTAATCCGCTCCCTTTTTTTATTGTGAGTGGAATCGCTAACTTGCTTTATCGGGAAGCCATAGGATAAGTTTTTCCCTGACCTCTTCCGGATCTATCGGTTTGCTGATGTAATCGTTCATGCCGGCCTCGATACATCTTTTCCTGTCCGCCATCCATTGCATCAGCCGTCATGGCGATGATTGGAACAGTACTGCCGGTGTTTGCAGTCTGCCCGCTGCGTATTCTGCCGGTGGCTTCGATTCCGTCCATTACGGGCATCTGAACATCCATGAAAACGAGGTCGTAGCGAGCAGACGCGAGCCGCTTGATCGCTTCGGCACCGTTGACGGCAAGGTCGGATTTCAGCCCGAGGTTTTTGAGTATCGCAATAAAGAGTTTCTGATTTATCGGGTGATCCTCGACCAGAAGTATCAGCAGATCACGGCCGGCAAAACATTTCGGAGCTTCGCCTTGACCAATCCCCGAATCTTCCGCGCCACTCCCCTGCCCGACTGACAATTCATTTCCATTAGGAAGTTTCAGATCAAGATCGAACGTAAATTCCGAGCCGCTACCGTCGGTGCTTTCCACACAGATTTTGCCGCCCATTAGCTCTACGAGCTGCCTTGAAATTGCCAGACCAAGCCCTGTGCCGCCGAACTGCCGTGTAATTGAAGAATCAAGCTGAGTGAACTTGCCGAACAGCAAGCCGATCTTGTCGGCTGGAATTCCTATACCGGTGTCACGAACGGAGAAATGCAGCAACGCATTACTGGAAGTTTTTTCGCGCAGAGAAATCCGCACCGACACATCTCCGGACTCCGTGAATTTTACTGCATTGCCAACAAGGTTCAGAAGAATCTGACGCAAGCGCCCGGGATCTCCGCAAAGCACTGTCGGAACATTGTCGTCAATAGTGCAGCGCAATGCGATTCCCCTTTCGGCGGCGGCAATCTTCAGGGCCGCTCTGTTCTGTTTCGCTTGGTAAAAATTTCAACACTGCCTACATGAGATTTGAATCCAATTTCAAACATGCTTCTCACAAAAAACTCATCCATTAGTTTTAGATTCTCAGAGTCGGGGGATGAAGTATGCAGATGTTTATCCGGAACAGGATTACCAAGATTCCACCTTTGAGTCATGGTTCCGAGATGCTTCAGGTCTTCGACCAATTTTTGCGGCACAGTGATATTTCATATCTTCCTGTAGTAAATGGAAGCTGTGAACCACTCGGAATAATCCGTGAATACGATCTCAAGGAATATGCCTACGCACTTTTCGGACGTGAGCTGATAAGGCATCATTCGATCCGCGAGTTTGTTATCCCGTGTCTCAGCATCCCAATTGATTCGACCTCTGATGATCTTCTCGAAATGATCTCCAAAAGCCCTGCTTCAGATGGCGTGATTGTCACCGAAAACGGTGTCTATGTCGGCTTTTTAGATACAAATTCATTGTTTGAGATCTCGGAGGAAAACCGGCGCATCACCCTTGGAAAACTCCTTCAGGCGCAAAAGATGGAATCGATCGGAACGCTTGCCGGCGGGATTGCGCACGACTTCAACAATATTCTCGCGGCAATTTCGGGTTATACCCAGATGCTTAAAACTAAACTTGAGATGACCGAAACACATCCGCATCATAAAACTATCCACTCTATCCAAACACTTGTTACACGGGCATCTGATCTTACGCGTCAGCTTCTCGGCTTCGCACGAGGCGGCAATTACCGCTATTGCCCGCTCGACATTAACGATGTAATTGAACATCTTGTTTCAATAATCCGCAGTACTTTTGATCGGTCTTACGAAATATCGACATCTCTTCTTCCACAGCATGGAATGATCTGGGCTGATCAGGGGCAACTTGAGCAGGCGGTTCTCAATTTGCTGATCAACGCCCGAGATGCGATGCACAACGGCGGAGCAATCGAGATCCGGACCCGTTTTCACGAGGCGGGAAGTGCTGTTGTCAGAAATCACCTCGACAATTCTCCCTACGGCGGGATCTCCGTTGAGATATCCGACACTGGATGCGGGATGGATGAAGCAACGCAGTCGAGGATATTCGAACCTTTCTTCACCACCAAGGACAAGGCATACGGTTCCGGAATGGGACTTGCGATGGTCTATGGAATCGTGACCAGTCACAAGGGCGTAATCGAAGTAAATAGCGAACCTGGAACGGGATCGTGCTTTTCAATTCATTTGCCCTGTTGTTCTCCCGAATATTACCAGCAGAAAAAACCGGAATCGTTACAATGTTCGGCGACGGCAGCACCGGAGAAGCTTTGTGTGCTTATTGTTGACGATGAGCCGGATATTCTTGAAGTTACGCAGAAATATCTCGAGGAGGAAGGCGCAACCGTCTTTACTGCACCAGATGCAGAATCGGCCGAGCATCTTTACAAGGAACACATCCGCGAAATTGACCTGATCATTCTCGACATCATCATGCCGCGAACTTCCGGAAGGGAATTGTACGAACACCTCCGCTCGATCAATCCGGCGATCAGGGCATTGTTCATGTCTGGCTACAGCCTGAACGGAACCATGCCCGAACTGCTGAACAATTCCCATACCGATTTCCTGCAGAAACCGTTTTCGATGGAAGCGCTTTTAAGGGCGACCAACAAACTTTTGGCCGCCTGAATTTCGCCTACGCAGCAACACTGAATCTTCCGACCTCTTTGTCGAGTTCGCCAGCAACCGATTCGAGCTCGAATGATCGTACTACAACCTGTGCAATGCCGTCAGCGGCACTTTGCGCTTCAACCTCTACCGATGAAAGTCGGGTACGCATCGAATCCGCAAGTTCCTGAACCTCGCGCGCCGCATCAGCCGCATTGGAAGCATCGCTATCTACAGATGCAACGTTGACTCCGATCTCGCTCATGGCACGGTTCTGCTGTTGCATTGCGGTGTCGATTATTTCGGCGATCGACGCGAACTGATCAACCATTCCGTTCATGCGCATATTTTCTTCACGAGCTGATGCCACGGTTTTCTGCATGGCGCGGATTCTCTCGGTAATCTTTGAAACCGATTCGGCGGTGCGCGCCGAAAGCTCTTTGACTTCGTTGGCAACAACTCCGAAACCACGTCCGGCCTTGCCGGCGATCGCCGCTTCGATAGTAGCGTTTATCGAAAGTAAATGTGTTTGCGAGGCAATACCAGAAATAATGTCTATTGCTCCCGATGCCACCTTCACCGCATCTACTATGTCATCCATCCGCTTCGACATGGCATCAACAGCGCCCTTGGCTTCGCTGGCAATGCGCGTTTCTTCTCCGCACTGACGGAGAACTTCAACGGAAGATGCATGCATTTCTTCAACTGCTGAGGCAATTGTCCGGGTCGAGTCAGCAATACGACTGGCCTTTTCGGAAATGGAAACTGCAACCTCATGAAGCTCACCGCTTGCATCCGCAGATTCGTGGGTAGCATCACGGGCACGTCCTGCGGCAGCCCGAACCTCGTCGGCAAGAGCCTTCATGCTGGTAGCAGCCGATCTGACATCGTCGGACGATCTTCTGACCTCCGAGAGAGACGCAGAAAGGCCGGTTGATACAGTGTTCATCGCCGAGAGCATTTCGCCCACTTCGTCTTTACGATCAACGATTTGTTTTTTCGAAAAATCACCGCCGGAGAGCACAGTAAGTCCGGCAACTCCGCGACGTATCGGATTACTTATCGCCTGCGATATGACTATTCCAAATATGACAAGTAGAGTGATCAATAATACTCCGGCGAGAACGGCCGCTTTCACAGTTTCTGAAAGTGCTTTTTCGCTTGCTGTTTCCTGCTTAATTCGCAGACTGTCGGCAAGCTGAACGAGCAGATCCACCGATGAACGATGCTGGTCGTATGTTGGTGTGAGATACCACATCATCACGTTTTTTGCTTCTGAATAGTCGCCTTTGTCAACTGCAGGAATCAGCTTGCCTTCAACATTTGAAAAAAACTTTTCGCCTTCGGCTGCGGCGTTGTTCAGAAGCTCTGCCTTCATTGCAGAATCGGCAAGATTATTTTTCCAAAAAGAAATTCGTTCATCAAACTGTGCATGAAGAGACTGAAGGAAGCGGACATTTGTCACCTTGCGATCGGCATAATTCGAATCAGCGAGTTGCAACGCATATATGTACGACTCCATAATGGTCGCAGTCGGCGGCGCAATGTCGCCAGTAAAGTTTTTGACATTGACAATGTTTTTGTAAACCGGCCCACCAACAAGAACTGGTTTGAGAGAAAAAAGCAGGAATGCGCAGTATGCCACGATCGACACTACGAACAAAATAACCAGAACAAGTATCTTGCTCCTGATCCGCAGATTCCTGAAGAACGGGATCAGCCGATCCGCCTCGAATACCTTTTTCACTGCAATCGCCCCGTTTGAATTACCCATGGCAGTTCCTTTTTAAAGTTCACCAATAGATTATCACAAAACATGGTTAGATTTTTGTGAGCAACATGTAAATTGCCTAAACTTTTTATAACGAAACCAATGCCGAACTTCTCCACCCTACTCCTGATTCGGCAACGTAATTAATGACTAAAACCCTTGCACAATAACCACCCTTTCGCAACCACCACCGTTGATTTCAAAAAGCCCCCAGTGGGGCATTAACTTAAGCTTTTTGAGCGTCCATCGCGCCTAACCTCACCCCGGACTGCGTCCGACCCTCTCCGGAAGACGAGGGTATTTGTTCCCGTTGGGAACGTAAAAATGCTCAATAGCAAGCTCCCCTTCGTCTTTCGGAGAAGTTCCCGAGCTGGCGAGGAAATAGAACGGGTCGGGGGGATGAGGTCAAAGTGTAGCGTTCTTAAGTTAATGACATTGGGGGGCGGCGCGAAGCGCGAGGGGTTGGGGTCACATCTTCTTTACCAGGTCTAACAGGCTACTGAAGAAGTAGCCCACTAAGGGCTGGAACCCTTCCTTCTTCTGACTTATTATTCTTCTGTCCGAAAAATCAAAAAAAATCCACCCACACAAAAAAAGATCAGCAAAATATAAAAAATCTCCTTAAATTATTCCCATGAAAACCGGCATCACAGATGTCATTTCAACAAAAACCAGATCCAACAGCCACTTACAAAAAGGACTCCGGAACGTGTCAATAACTTTGAGACAAAGGTTCCAACTAAATTAAGGAAGTAGCCATC
>CAIOZP010000468.1 GCA_903862805.1 uncultured Fibrobacterota bacterium | reverse complement strand
GTACCGATCAAAACAATCCTGAATTCATGGAAAGAGATTTTGGTCATCGGTTTGCCGGTTGCGTTCTCCAACGTAGTGATGCCGCTGGCCGCCGCAGCCCTCACACGAATCATCGCAGGATGCGGAACTGATGCCGTTGCAGGCTACGGAGTCGGACTCCGCATCGAGGTCTTCGCCTTTACAATCGTTCTCGCCACGTCAAGTGCGCTCAGCCCTTTTGTGGGTCAGAACTTCGGCGCGAAACGTTTCGACAGAATCCGCGAAGGCTTCCGCACGGCTCAGATATTTGCGTTTGTCTGGGGGCTGATTGTCTGCGTCATATTCCTGGTTGCGGCACCGTTCATTGCACGGCTTTTCAACTCGGGTGAAACCGTCTGCATGATAATCGCGACCTACATTGCCATTACCGGTTTCAGCGTCGGGATGCGTGGCATACATCAAACCTCGTGGACTACACTCAACGTCCTGCACCGACCACTCGATGCCCTCGGACTCGAACTTATTTTGGCAATTGGGCTATGGCTTCCATGCGCTTATTTCGGCATGAGAATCGATGGATTCAGAGGCTTCTGCATCGGATTGACATCTGCGAATATTCTTGGCGGCGCGGTGGCGTTCTGGTGGAGCAGACGTGTGATTAGTAGAATCAGCGGCTGAAAAGTCAATAAAAAAGCGTGGCGAAGAGATCTCTCTCCGCCACGCTGTTGTTTTATCCTGCAAAATTCTTACAAAATCAGGCCGCTGGTGGCACCGGATTTTCAGGCGCAGGATTATTGTCGTCTGAGTGTTTCGGCGTATGCGGTACCTTCGGCAATGTGAATATCGCAAGCTTCGCCGGATTATTCGCATAAATAATCTCTGCTTCGGATTCGATATCCTTCATGAGTTTCCACAAATTGGAATGGTTGTTGTTGCGATCGGAAGTTGCTCCGTGTCTGCCGAATTCGGCTGAATGTCTATCATCGCGTGCTGCGTCGAGCTTCCCTGCCAGATCGGTAATGCTCTGCGAAAGTCCTGCCGACATTCCAGCTGTTTCAAGCGCCGCGCGGTTATCGGCAATGAGCTTTACAAGGTTACGGGAAAACGACACAAATTCCACACGTAGCGGAAGAAGACTTTTTATTCCGGTCACCTTGAATTCTGACTGAACCGGCTTGTTGTCGGGAAATGCCCTTACAACAAAACGGGACAACTCATTGTGATTTTCCTCAAGCTTATCGGCCAATGAATCGAAGATGGCGGTTCGCGAAGACTGTTCGCTCCGCATAACGTCATCGGAGTAAACGCTCTTGGCCTTTTCAAGCTGATCGGAAAAGGTTTTGTCGTACCCGACGGGAAATCCCACCGGATCCCTTGCAGTGAACTCGGGTAGATTCACTCCAAGATTTGCATTGATCGCCGAAGCAAGTTCAATAACCCGCTCCCCCGAGAATGGATGCCCCTTCGCTGCGGAACTCATGTTCCCTCCTCAATTATGTGACACAAAAACCGGTCATTTGCCGTAAATGCTTCATTTTTCAATCAACCCGCGAGACGCAAATGTCTCGTTGCATATTACAAGTAACCCGTTGCGCGTTACATGTGTTCAGTTGCATGTTGAACGCGACTCATTGCAGATTACAAGTTTCACGTTTCAGATTACATGCGACTCGCTGCATGTTGAACATTACCCATTGCAGATTACAGCTGACCCGTTTCACGTTACATGCATCCCGTTGCAGACTGAATGTGTCTCGCTGCACCTTACAAATGTTCCGTTGCAAACTAACGCGACCCATTGCAAGTTCAATCGTTCTGTTACACTGAAAACCTGAAACCGGAAGCCATTCAGCAGATGTGAAAACCG
>CAIOZP010000467.1 GCA_903862805.1 uncultured Fibrobacterota bacterium | reverse complement strand
TTGTAATTGACAAAAGGAGAAAGCGGTTGCCTACTCCTTTTGTCAATTAAAGATACTTCAAAGTATCAATCGACGTTCATTCCGTAAACGCCCTTCTTGCTGCCTCTGATAAAATTCGTTAGCAGTTTGATGTCGGCATCATCTTTGTATTCTTCATCCAAAGCGTTGACACCTTCGGTAAGAGTCAGGCCCGAACGGAACAATGTTTTGTAGGCACGCTTGATCTTGCGACGGCGGTCTTCGTCGAAACCGTGACGTTCGAGACCAACTTTGTTGATGTCGCGAATTGCGGGTGCCCCACCGTTTGCATCGGAGAAGAGCGCGTATGGCGGGACGTCCATGTTTAGTCCGCTCTTGCCGCCGATGAACGAGTAGTCACCGATACGAACGAACTGTGCGACTCCGGCATATCCGCCAAAGCCGACATGGTTGCCTACCTCAACGTGACCTGACAGACCAAGGTTATTGCTGGCAATGATTCCATCGCCAACGATGCAGTCGTGTCCCACGTGACCGTATGAAAGAATTGCGCAACGGTTACCTATTTTTGTGCGACCGGCGGCTACTGTTCCACGGTTGATCGTGCAGTATTCGCGGATCATGCAGTCGTCGCCGATTTCGAGAATGGTCTCTTCGCCGGCAAACTTGAGATCCTGCGGAATCGTTCCGATAACAGCACCGGTGAAGATACGGCAGCGTTTGCCCATGCGAGTTCCGTTGGCAATGATCGCATGGGAGACGATCTTTGTTCCATCGCCGATTTCGACATTACCTTCGACAACCGTGAACGGGCCTATGCTTACATCGACACCAAGCTTGGCC
Organism: uncultured Fibrobacterota bacterium; assembly: GCA_903862805.1. Classification (GTDB taxonomy): domain Bacteria; phylum Fibrobacterota; class Chitinivibrionia; order Chitinivibrionales; family CAIOZP01; genus CAIOZP01. The sequence goes on along the minus strand of CAIOZP010000467.1, from coordinate 3,033 downwards.
GCTGGATCGACTACCGCCGAAGGATGAATGAACGTGGCCAAATCAGGCCTCCTTTTCTTTGCTGCCTGCGGAACCGACCATTGCCATAAGCTCCGCTTCGGAAACGACCTTGCCGCGAACGAGGCAACGTGCCGCCATTCTGCATGTACGACCGCGCATCTGTAGAACCTCGCTCTCGATCACGAGCTGATCGCCAGGGCGAACCGGTGCACGGAATCGCACCTTGTCAATCGTCATGAAGAGCATCGCATTGTCTTTTTGGCCCTTTTTGCCGTACATGTACATGAGTCCACCGGCCTGAGCCATCGCCTCGATTTGAAGCACACCGGGCATAATCGGATTGTCAGGGAAATGCCCCTGAAAGAAGTTTTCGTTGAAGGAAACATTCTTGTAGGCGACGATGCGTTTGCCGGATTCGATTTCGGTAACACCATCGACCAGAAGGAAGGGGTAACGATGCGGAAGCAACTGAAGGATTTCGTCGTAGGCAACGACCGGGCCGTTGTTCTTTTTCGCTGCTTCCTTGTCGCGCTTGTTCACGTATTCGCGGATCTTCTTCGCCATCTCTATGTTGGCTGCGTGGCCGGTGCGCGCACCGAGAACGTGTCCCATAATCGGCTTGCCAAGAAGGTAGAGATCGCCAATGAGATCAAGCGCTTTGTGACGGCAAATTTCATTTGGATAACGGAGTTTGATTCCGTTGAGAAGACCGTCGCTTGCGTCTTTCAGCGTCTTCACGTCGAAGAATTTCTTGAGAGACTCGCCGAGTTCTTCGGTAATAGGAATGTCTTGTACAACCACCGCACTGTCGAGGGAGCCGCCCTTGATAAGACCGGCACTGCGTAGCATCTCGATCTCGGAAAGGAAGCAGAAGGTTCTTGCAGGTGCGAAATCTTTTTCGAAGTCGTCAACCGAGAACATTGTTGTATGCTGCGCGCCTATCGACGGATGCTTGTAGTCAACCATGAGTGTCACATGGAAATGATCGGAAGGGAAAACTGACAGCGCGACATCGCCCTTGCTGTACGGCCATATCGGCTTGTCGATCGTGATGAACTCGCGCTGTGCCGCCTGTTCAATGATGCCGCAATTGCGGATCAGTTCGACGAAGGGTAGGGCACTGCCGTCCATGATCGGAAGCTCTGTCGCATTGACTTCAACGCGGCAGTTGTCGATGGCAAGGCCCGAAAAAGCGGCCATCAGATGCTCGATCGTATAGACCTTCGCGTCGCCGATGCCGATGCAGGTGTCGCGGGAATTTTCGACAACGTAGTCGATGTCAGCAGGAATCTCGGGCGTTCCCGGAAGATCGACACGCACGAATCTTATGCCGTAATTTTCTGGCGCCGGATTGATCGTGACCGTTGATTTCGCGGCGGTATGCAGACCGATCCCACTGACCGAACCCGCTTTCTTAATCGTATGCTGAAGAGCCATCGGCACCTCCCGTTGGTTATTCTGTTTCTTTCAGATTTTGTACGATGCCATGACGCAACTTTGGTAAGTCGCTCAACGCTGCGTCGATTCTTCGTTGTTCCATGAGAGGACGCGCCGGAGTTCCGGTGACCTTGAGTCCGGCAGGAACGTCTTTGCTTACGCCTGCCTGAGCCGCAACAAATGCGCCGTCGCCGATGTTGAGATGATCGGCAATTCCGGCCTGACCGGCAAGCATGACGTGATGCCCGACCTTGGTACTTCCGGCGATTCCGACCTGAGCGGCAAATGCGCTGTGCGCACCAATCTCGACGTTGTGGGCGATGTGCGTAAGATTGTCAAGGCGGGCACCGCAACGGATGATCGTCGGCTCGAAATTGCCGCGGTCGATTGTTGTGTTCGCGCCTATCTCGACATCGTCTTCGATTATTACTGTTCCGAAACATGGAATGCGAACCCAGCGGCCGCGATCAAATGCGTTGGCGTGCCCTTCGGAACCGATCACGGCACCCGACTGGATTATCACGCGGCTTCCCATCTGCACGTCGCGGCGAATCACTGCGCCGGAATCAATGCGGCAGTTGGCTCCGATTTTTACTCCGCGTTCGATAACACATGAAGCGGCGATCTCGGTGTTATCGCCGATTTCGCAACAGGCACCTATCACAGATTTCGGGCCGACGCTTATTCCACTTCCGATCTTTGCCGTTTTGTCAATTACAGCGCTGTCGGAAATGCCGGAACCGAAAGCCGGTGAAGCATCTTCGAAAAGCCGTGCGACAAAGGCGTAACCTACATACGAGTCACCAACCTCAAGACATATTTTGCCTTCAATCGGCATTCCCTTTTTGACAATAACGACACCGGCCTTCGAGGCAAGTGTCTCGTCGAGGAAACGCGGATTGGAAAGGAAGGTAATCGACGATTCGTCGGCACCAGCAGCCGATGAAATACGGTTTATCTCGACATCGCGAAGACCTGCATCAAGCTGAGCGCCGATAGAATCGGCAATGGTTCCGAGCTTCATTTACCGGTTTTACCCGCTGCTGGAGCTGTCGAAACTGAATTGACCGGAGCGTTTTTTGAAGTATTAGACTGCTGAACCGGTCCGGCGCTTGAACTCTGGGATGCCGATGTCGCCATCGGAACAACGCCGCTGTTGAGCTGCTGAAGCACGCGGTCGGTAAGATCGTACTGCGGCTTTCCGAAAATGAGTGCCTTGCTGTCGATCACATAGTCCCAGTTTTCGTTCTTGGAAATTGCAGCAATGATCTGATTGATTTTGTCGACGATTGGTTTGAGAAGCTCTTCCTGCTTTTTGGCAAGATCACCGTCCTGGCCCATCTTCTGCTGAAGGAACTGCTGGTAGTCGGCCATCTGCTGCTGGAGCTGATCTTCGAGATCTTTCTTGCGCTCTGGCGAGAGAAGAAGGCTCTGCTTGTCGAGCTGGTCTTTGATGTCCTGCATTTTTTTCTGACGCTCGGTGGCTTCCTGTTCAGACTTGGCGTACTCTTTTTTGAGCGCATCCTGAACCGACTGCGTGCCCTTGTACTCGGCGAGAATACGATCGGAATCAACGTATCCGATGCGAAGATCGGC
>CAIOZP010000466.1 GCA_903862805.1 uncultured Fibrobacterota bacterium | reverse complement strand
CTTGAGCTGGCGCTTGACAATTCCGCAGTGGCAGAACTTCTTCGTGAGACATGGCTTGCGCAAATAAAGATTCCGGCTGGCGAGACTATTGTCAAATCAAAAGAGAATATCGGTCATGAACTATCAGGAAAAAACTGGGACGAAAAATTTCTGTCGGTACTTGTTCACGAGAACGATACTTTACAGAAAGGGAATCCGTTTCTGATGGAGAAACTGATCAATGACTTTTATTGATCACCAAGGGTTTTGTGCCTGTTGTGTGGAACCGGCAATGGTTTGAGAATGTCACGATTCACATGTAACTCTGTTAGAAATTTGGGCCCGGTGCAGAAAATGCCCGCTTGCGCCGAAAGAGAATCGGTATTCCATGAGGCATTAACCTTGAGCTCATTTTGACGCAGTTCCATTATTGAGAAAAATTCCTGCTTTGGTGGTTTGCCGACTTTTTCGCTAAGCCAGTTGATCAGCGAATGGATCTGTGTACTGATTCGTGTGCTGTAATCTTTTCCAGTAAGTTCGTAGCCTGTGATACGATAGGAATAATACCGGTTCTGCTGGTTGAAAAAAAACGTCACAGCAAAGTGTTCACCATCGATCGGAATGTCTTCAAGGCGGCAGCTGTCACCGTCTTCAAAAAGCTGCTGCCCGACTTTTTCGGCAAAAGCTATCCGGAAGCTCATTGGTGAAAGCCCGAACGGAATTCCAGAAAAATCGAAACGCGAAGTCGGATTTGCCGCAAGATCCTGCTTGTAAAGAATGGAGTCGACATCCCTGTCATTTTTGGCAGCGAGCAGGAGTTTTACGGAATCTTCGTAGCTGCGCTGATACTTGAAGCGAGCATCGTTCCATGCAAGCACGTCGCAGGAACAGAAGCCTTCGACATTGCCGGTTGATTCCATGTATTGTCTGCGGATCATTTTGAAAGATGAATCGTCGGCCCGAGCATCGTTGATTTTTTTCCAACGTATTAGTGAATCGAACTTTACCGCCGAAGTGTCGCCGGTGCATCGTTTGTAATCGGTAGAAAGTTTGGCGGAAAGTTCAGCGAAGAGCGTATCGTGTGACGAGGTGTTTATGGCAAGACACGGCAGCTGCGTTGCAAATATGAAAGTCCAAAGTACCAATATTGACAAATGCGAATTCATCCAATCACTCATTTTCAAAAATATAGCCTTGGTCGCGATCGTCCCAGATGAACCTGGCCTTCTCCATCCATTTATCGATCGACGAAAGATTCAGGGCCGGGTTGGCTTTCATTTCACCGATGCGCTGACCGAGCAGCGTTCCGAAAACCGACAGGTACGAGTTGGCTTTTCTTTCATCACCGAGTTTGAGATTGAGGGCCACGATTGTGTAGAGCGTCTGCATCTCGATTTCTTCGGAAGGGCAGTTTGATGTCTTGAACGCCTCGTCAAAGAAATCAAGCGCCTCACGCAGAGTATCAGTGTTGTCGCGGTCGGCACTTTTTAGAATCTGAGCTATTCGCAGTGCATAAGAACCGAGCTTGTAAAATGAATACGGCTGCTCGTACCATGCCTCGACGCCGGCTCTCGCCATCGACAGTCTAATACTTGCAATTGCAGCTTCGGCGGTACGCGGCCGTTTGAAATATGCGTCGTAGTCGGAGATTGTTTTGACAAGAGCTTTGCGTTCGCCGGTTTTTTCCTGTAGAGCCATCAGTACATTTGCAGTGATTTGGCTTTTCGCGCCAACTTCCCCTGCTTTGGGCGGGCGGTTGAAATCTTTTTTGTCGGGCGAGGCGAAGAGACAACGTGGACAAACGGTTGTGTATATCAGCGAATAGTTGACGGTTTTGTATCCGAGTGTACCGGTGTAGATCGGCATCATGAATCTGTTAAACAAAATCTGCTGACTCTTTGCGCGGAGTTCATGACAGACAATTTTTTCCTGATTGCAGACAGGGCACTGCAATTCTATCTCGTACACAGGATCGTTTCCAGATCCGCTTTCGCCAGCAAGCTGAAGCGCTTCGCTTTTCTGTTCCTTTATTTCCTTGATGTACTTGATATTGATCATCGGCCCGTAACGGCGGATATATTCGTTGACAAGATTCTGGTCGCCCAGAAGTGCCGCTAGTCGCCGCTTGACTTCCTCGACATCAATGGTCATTTGATCCCCAGCCGAATGAGTTGAAACTCTCCGTTACTGTCGTTGTAACGGTAAGAGCCCGCAATACTCTCATGGAATATTGATGGTGTCAATATAAGAAAGGCCCGCCAGATTGGCGGGCCTTTCGGGAAAACGAGACCAAAAATCAGCGGGCGATTGTAACTGTGCGGGCCATTGCTGCCTCGCCTTTGGGCATTACACGCACGATGTACGCTCCGTTGGAAACTCCGGCAAGCTGCATGTCTTTCGCG
>CAIOZP010000465.1 GCA_903862805.1 uncultured Fibrobacterota bacterium | reverse complement strand
CGACAGAAGGTCAATGGACAGATGAGCAATATCACGAAGAAGGATCTTGTCGAACGCATCGCAGAAAAGACAGGGCTCACACAGGTTGATACCAAAATAGTCGTCGAAAGTTTTCTCGATTCCATCGCGAAGGCACTGGAAAGCGGGAGCAACATAGAGATAAGAGGCTTTGGACGCTTCAAGGTAAAGAAGCGGAATGCCCGCACAGCCCGCAACCCGCGCACAAACGAAAAAGTGCAGGTTGAAGATGGCGTGAAAGCGGTGTTTGAGGCGAGCCGCGAACTCCGGGATCGGGTTGATGCGAAGTTTCAGCAGAGACTTTCTGTCGGAATCACAGCTTAAGCCGTTTTCCAAAATCTGTTTACGTTTATATTAGTCTTTGTGCCTTTGCGCAAAGACTGTTTTCATTTACGAAGAGCGAAAATATTATGTCAGTGAAATTTGTATTTACAGCCGCAATCTGCCTGCTGATGTCGTTTACGCCGACGGTTTTCGCACTCGACACAAAAGACTCCACATCTTCGGAACCTTCTCAGGAATTTATCGATTATGTGGCTGAGCATCCGATGGATGTCCTTACGGCGATTCTCCTCGGAGACGATCGTTTCGATCAGGCAAAACCGAAACTGCCGTCTGAAATCAGGGCAGAAAGTAGTTCATTTTTGTCTGACTGGCGCAGGGTCAACGTTGCACAGCCATTTGATACATCTTCAGAAAATACTGATTCGGCCGATGCTAATCTCCGGCGAAACCACATGCTTCGGGTTGCCGTTGCGCTTTACGACTCGTCGGTGTTGGACGATGCGAAAGACATGCTGAAATCGTTTCGTGCCGCCGATATTCAGTCCCTTCCGCAATCTGCGGTAAGTTCACTTGCCTCCTGGTTAAATGCAAATTCACACAGCAGAATTTCAGATTATGCGCGATTCCTTATTGCTCAATGTTACAGAAACATGCTTCTCGACATTCCCGATAAATCTCCGCAAAAGAAGTTGCTCGAATCGAAACTTGCCGCCTACCTTTCTCAGGTCGGATCAGGCAGACAGAAACTTCTCTCGGAAATATCAAAGGCCGAATCCGGAAAATCCGATGAGGAATAATTCACTCCGCGAATCCACGGACAAGCTCAGATGCGTGTTGCGGTAATCTCTGACATTCACGGAAACGCTGAAGCGCTTGATGCCGTTCTCGACGACATCGATTATGTCGGTGCCGACTTTTCCGTCTGCCTCGGAGATGTTGTGGGATATTATCCCGACCCGGAGTATTGCGTCGATGTCATTCGTGACCGCGCGGTTTATACCGTTTGCGGCAATCACGACCGCGCCGTCACCGGCGGAATTCCGACCGATAATTTCAATGAACATGCCGAGGCCGCGCTGTACTGGACAGAAACACGGCTTTCGGTCGAGTCGAAGCTTTTCCTCGCATCGCTTCCACCGCTCATCCGAATCGAGGGCATGGTTTTCGCACATGCTTCACCAAATTCTCCCGAATCTTTCCGTTATCTTTTCGACAACGACAGGCGTGCTCTTTCCGAGGCTTTTTCGGAGCTTGTCTGCCGTGCCGGTTTCGTGGGACACACTCATTGTCCGTTTATTGCGATGCGTCACGATGGCGGGATCTCGATTCTGCCTCACGGAAAACCTGTCAACATCGAAGACGGTAATTACTATCTCATCAACGTCGGAAGCGTCGGACAACCGCGTGACCTCGATCCCAGAGCCGCATGGTTCCTTTTCGACACCGATGCAAAACGCATGGAACTCTTTCGCGTCGCCTACGATTGGCGAATCACCCAGAGAAAAATCATCGCCGCCGGACTTCCGACATTCCTGTCCGACAGACTTGCCAAAGGGATCTGACCACACTTGTCTCTCAATAATGGCGGTTGACTTGGCGCCACAATGAGAATAGACTGCGTACTCATTGCCCTGCGCGGGAAGGCGAGACTGACATGCGGATACTTGCTGTTGACGACGACGAAATATCACGAAAAATCCTGTGTGCATCACTCTCTGGTCTTGGTTATCACGTTGTCGCGGCAGATAGCGGAGAGACTGCTCTAAATATCGTAAAAGCCAGTGGCATAAGCATCGTTATCGCAGACTGGATGATGCCTGGAATGAGCGGACTCGAACTTTGCCACGAAATCCGTAAACTGACAAACAAGCACTACGTTTACATAGTTCTTCTGACAGCACGCAAGGATCGCAGCAGCATGCTCGAAGGCTTCGAGGCCGGTATAGACGAGTTTCTTGAAAAACCGTTCGATGTCGCTACACTTGAGGCTCATCTGAAGGTCGGTATCCGCATTGTGAACCTTGAACGTGGCCTGACTGAGGCGCATGACAGAATCGAACGGTATGCATATGAAATGGAAAATCTCGCAAATGAACGCGCCCGTCAATTGTTTCATGCAGATCGAATGGCGAGCATCGGCATCTTAGCCGCCGGAGTTGCGCACGAGGTCAACAATCCGACTACATTCATTTCCGGAAATGCGCAGATGTTTCAGGATGTTCTTCCTTGCATCGACAGAGCGCTTGCGGGTGTGGATGAATATTCCAACGACAGGGCGCAGGCAGAATTCATCAGGAAAGAACTTCCGGCGATGATTGACGGTATACGCTCCGGTGCCCAGCGAATCAGTCGCATTGTGTCGGGCCTGAAATCTTACGCACACCAAAGTAAAGCACAAATTGTAAAGGTCGATGTGCGGCAGAAGATCGATGATGCACTGGCACTTTGCTCAAACGCTCTCAAATATAATGTAGCGGTGAGTGTCGATTGTCATACTGAAAAAATTCTTGTAGATGCCGATCCACAACTCCTCGAACAGGTCTTCGTGAATCTCTTTACGAATGCCGCCGACGCACTGGCTCAGACAAAAAACGCAGCCTTGACAATTGCGACATCTGCCGAAAACGACAGGCTTGTCATAAAAGTGCTGGACAACGGTCCTGGAATATCCAAAGAACATCTTGCAAAAAATTTCACCCCGTTCTTTACTACAAAGCCTGTCGGAAAAGGAACCGGATTGGGTTTGCCGATAAGCCTCGGCATCATAGAAGAAATGGGCGGAACCATGAGCGTAGTAAACGGCTCCGAATGCGGTGCTGTTTTCAGGATAGAACTACCGATAACAAAACCTGGTTCATAAACATGCGGAGTAAATGATGGACATAAAAGAGGTTCTTCTGATTGTCGATGACGAAACGGCCATCTGCGAAATGCTTTCGCGGCATTTCCGTTTTCGCGGGTACGATGTCGTCACCGCAGGCAATGGGGCCGAAGCTGTGGGCATCCTGAAGAAGCAGGTGATCGATGTGGTGATCACCGATCTGATGATGCCGGTAATGGACGGTGTGGCACTTCTCAAGATTATCCGCAACGAATATCCGATGGTACATGCAATCGTAATGACAGGCTACGTGACGCTCGAAAATCTTCTTGCCGCCATGCGCTATGGTGCCGATACATGCGTTTTTAAACCACTGGATGACATGGAAGAAATGACGCAGGCGGTTGCATCCGCGTGTTCTACACTCGCCGGTTGGAAAAAGAAACTCGCCGAACTTTCTGGGCTGTTCAAAGAAGGAGATCGCTGATGGATCTTCATGGAATAGACCCAGCACTTCTCGCGGAGTTTGTTGACGAATCACTCGACGCGCTGATGGCCCTTGACGCACAGTTTGTGACACTCGAAAAAAATCCTGCCGACCGCGAGATCGTCAACGCAATTTTTCGCCCTGTTCATTCGCTTAAAGGCAACGCCGCATTCTTCGG
>CAIOZP010000464.1 GCA_903862805.1 uncultured Fibrobacterota bacterium | reverse complement strand
GTGAGTTCGCAGGGCTGACTTATTGTTTGATTGACAAATGATAATCCGGAGTCGCAAGTGTGGCTCCGGATTTTTTTATCGGGAGACAGTTCCTACTTTGTAAATACGCGCATCCACCGTCTGCAAAACAAGTGTCCAATTCGCTGGCGGATTTTTGATAAACCAGTCGCCTGTCATTGGATAGAGATTTCTGTCGAGCCGCTGCGATTGATCGATGTCGATTATAAATGAACCTGTCGGTGGATCAACAACCGAACCATCCTGATGTCGGATCATTTTGTAGGAATGATGAAGATAAAACCAGATCTGATCTTCCTGCGGAACATATAGGGATCGTTGTGCGCCAACGGAATTGCACCACGAAAGTGCCTCCGCAAAAGGCGTCGCTATATCAATATTTTCGGCAGCAAATTTTTTATCAAACAGCGAGCGGATTTCCGGCACACAAATTCTTAGATCAACAAGAAATGAAAATAGCAGTGACACCGACAATACAAATGCGAATGACAAGTGCTGCCATTTCTTTTTCAGCAAGACCTGCGATGAAATTACTCCGGCAATCAGAATTGCGATAATGGCAGAAAGCATGTAGCGGGTCTCGGGGATTATTCCGAAATATAATGCCGCAGTTGTAAAGACAAAAAAGATAACAAGGCGTCGAATTGTTGAGAAACGAAATGCGCCGATTAGTGCGAAAGGCAATAGCGCAAGCGAAAGACAACCGATCGAATCACCGGCATTGAAGCGCTCATGATGCATGACATGGTTCCACGGAAGCATGAAGTAATTGGCGATGCTACCGGTCATACTCGGATCCATTCTTGACGCATAATACTCTGCTTGTTTGTGAATGATCTCCTGAGTGTAGCTGTACTCTGCAAAGCTTTCGTGCGGGCGCCCGAAAATTTCTATCCATAATGGTGGCGGAGGAATTGACGGCAGCCCCGTCAGAAAGATATTCCTGATCGGCCAGAGGGATGCCGGAACAAGAAAAAGAATTGCCATCAAAATCATCACCGGAAATTTCGGAAATTCTTTGCGGGTAATGCAAACATCAGTAAAGACCGCCAGAAACGCAGGCAGGTAAAACCATGCAGACGGTTTGATGGAACATGCAATCCCAGCAAAAAGTGCGGCTATCAAAAGGTGCGCACTTCGATTGTGCTTGGACCAAAGCAGCATCGTTGACAAAGAGAGAATCAGGAAAAAAGTTACGCCAAGATCAATAAATGAAACCGTCGCCAACCTGAACAGCAGCGGCATCGTAACGATTGACAGGCATGCCATAATAGAAATCTTGATGGATCGCGTAGCTCCTTTGGCAATCATCCATGTGACACATAGTATTCCAAGAAGAAATGCCCAGTTGACAAAACGCGAAGCCAGATAGCCGCCACCCATCCATGCCCATGTGTAAAGCAGGTGGACATTTCCAGCAAGATATGCGCTGAACAATGGAATCGGTACGATCCTTCCGGCGATCGACCAATGCTTTGGTAAAAGCAGATGTGTTGCGACCTCATCGTTTCGGATGCCACCAAATGGATGAAGAAAAGAGGCAACCAGCGGCAGGATCAGAAAAAGAGATGTTATGAAAATTAAAATTTTATGCGAAGGTTTCAGATGGATCAAGTCTGTTGTAACTTTCATCTTTTCCCGAAGTGACAAAAAGGCAATGATCAAACAGCCGGCAATTATATCAAGCACTGGCCTTGAAAAACCGGTAGTCAGGCCAAGCCCCAAAAGGAAAATCATCCAGACAGAAGAGCCAAGCCCAAACGACATCATGATTCTTGAAACACGGTCTTTGGTGGACAAAGTGGGGATGGCTTGCATCAATAAAAAACCAAGGGACAGCGACGACAGATAAAACAGCGCGACTGTTTCCATCAGAAAATCCTGCTGCGGATCGAATTGACAAAATGCGAATGAGCCACTCGAGATGAGATAAATATCAGAAGCACTGTAATCATCCAGATCACCGGTAAAACATCTACGGTGAGCCTTGTCAGATTGGTTATGAATCTTTTTTTATCAACCATCAAAAAAGTTCACTTCATAATACCGAAAGCGAGCATCGCGAACATCGCAAGGCCGAGACCGACCCGATACCATGCAAACGGAATGAAGGTGTTTGACCGGATAAATTTCAAAAGCCATACGACCGAAAGCCACGCGGTTACGGTCGCAACTGCAAAGGCGATAATTGTATCGGGAGCAAGCAGCGCCGCGGTCTGACCGTCTTTGACCGCATCTTTAAGCTGCAATGCACCTGCGGCAAACATGGTCGGTATTCCAACAAGAAAAGCAAATCGAACAGCTGCCGGGCGTGAAAGTCCGAGCAATAACGCAGCCATTACGGTGGCTCCTGAGCGCGAGGTTCCGGGGAAAACTGCGGCAACGATCTGCGCCAAGGCAACCGCAATAGCAACGCCCCAGGTTGCGGTTTCGCTGTGCGTCTTCCCGTTTGTAAAACGCTCCACAGCAAAAATCACAAAGCCCCCGACAAAGGTCGCGACCGCAATTGGCAGAACCGTTTCAGGAAGTTTGAGGCCGAGTTTCTTCGCGATCACTCCGAGAATTCCGGTGATGATAAACGCTGTGGCCAATTTGAAAATCTCGTCACGAACTTTGGGCTCGCCGAGTCCTGTGATCATGCGCCAGATGTCTTTCCAGAACACCAGCGTCACGGCGAAGATTGGTCCGACCTGAATCAGCACATTGAATGCGTCGCTCTTGTGAATGCGAAGAAGATTCTCGGTAATAAGCAGATGGCCGGTGCTGCTGATCGGTAGAAACTCGGTAATACCCTCGACAATACCGAGGATGATTGCAGTAATAAAATCCAAAATTCCCTACTTGTAAACTACGCAAGCTTTTCAGAGGGAATATAAATGAGGCGGAGTTTTACTTTTGAATATCGGTTTGCCACCGATGCTGTTTGCAAAGGAAGTTGTTTTGATCCGACAAAGTGCTCAGGGAAGTTTCAGCAGAACGCCGGCCGTCTTCTGGCTCGGTGTGAGAGTAAGCGCTTCGCAACCGTTTTCTGTGACGAGAATCGTGTGCTCGAACTGTGCAGACAACGAGCCATCTTTTGTGCGGACTGTCCAGCCATCTTTACGGTCGGTGACAACGCGGTAGTCGCCGAGATTGATCATCGGCTCTATAGTGAAAGTCATGCCGGGCAGAAGAACGAGGTTGCTGCCCTCGCGATCGATATGGTGCAGCACCGTCATGAACTCGTGGAAGTTCCGGCCGATGCCGTGTCCGGTGTATTGCTTTACAACAGAGAATCCTCTCGACTTCACGAATGGCTCGATCGCAGATGCGATTGACGCAAGCGTGACTCCAGGTTTCACCGCTGCAATTCCGCGTAGAAGTGCTTCGCCGGAAACACGCACAAGTCTGCTCGCGTCATCCGAAACATTGCCGACAAAGAACGTCTCGGACGAGTCGCCGTGGAAGCCATCGACTATGCTTGTCAGGTCAACATTCACAATGTCGCCGTTTTTAAGGATTTCGCGGGGAGAAGGAATTCCGTGGCAGACGATGTTGTTGACTGACACGCAACACGATTTCGGAAAGCCTTGATAACCGAGGGTCGCAGGCTTGGCATCATGCGAAACAATGTATTCGTGAACAAGCGTATTGATTTCTTCTGTGCTGACTCCCGCCTTGACGAATGGGCGGATATAATCCATGAGTTCGCCGTTGAAGGCTCCGGCCTTTCGCATGCCAACAATTTCCGCCGGAGTTTTGATCATCGGGTTGCGTGCCGGAATCGAGTTCACACTCTTGCCCGCAGCTACGTCCGCATCGTGGTGACACTTCTTGTATTTCTGTCCGCTGCCGCACCAGCAGGGGTCATTCCGTCCGATCAATTGATTCCTCGCCGTAACAAACGGTGCAAAATACTTAATGCCGGAGCGCATGGAATCTTGCAACAAGGCTTAGAATGAGTGATAGGAAAATCCGACCTCATTTTTTGATGATTACCGGCAAGGTCAACGCAATTACTACCTTGTTTACAGGCCATTTTTACCCGAATAATGTTTCGAGTCTCCCCACTGATTGAAAGCAACTTTTCTCCCGACGCTTTCGATTCTTCCGAGCAGGCAGCCTTTGCATTCGGCGCGACCTTCGTCCATGCAGGGTTTGCCTTCGTAGAGCTGGTAATTCTTGCGGACTTCTTTCGGCGTCAGATTCGGCATGGTCACATTGGCACCCCAGGTCAGGCCGATTTCACGACCGTCGGCGCGGATCGCCTGAAGGGCGGTGGTGGAGGCAATATTCACATCCCGGAGAACGAGACGCGTGACGGCAATCATCTTGCATGAAAGGCTGAACAGTTCCTCTTTGTCAAGCGGCTGATCCCAGCTACCCATTGGTGTTTCATGATGTGCAAGGTATGGACCCATTCCGATCATGTCAATGTCCATCGTCTTGAAGAACAGGATGTCATCGGCGAGCATTTCGAG
>CAIOZP010000463.1 GCA_903862805.1 uncultured Fibrobacterota bacterium | reverse complement strand
CGCAATTACAACGGAAAGTTTCACTTGGGCCGTGCCTTGGTAGTTCGCATTTTTGCAAAACAAGAACCGCCGCCACAGATTCCGAAGTAGTGCTCGGTCCAGTTGATGCATGAATTGACAAATCGGAAACAGTAGCCGATTACAGGGAGACGTTTTTTGAATGCGGCAATAGTGCAAAGCACAAACAAAAAGTTCATACCAGCGGCTTTGAATGCGATCCGGTATTTCTCCGGGTAGCCGGTGAGCCAGCCGCTAAGTCCGGCGGGAGAAAAGAAATCTTCGATTGTAAAACGCTTGCGAAATTCTGCGTACCAGAGCGGACTTTGTTTCGCTCCAATGTGCCCATCGAGTTCGGAGACAAGGTCGCGGCCGTTTACCTCAATCAGCTTTTTGTCGGGCCAACGAGATAGTGCGTCTGTGCATTCTGCGTGAAGAAATAGCGGTGAATCTTCCTTGCAGGATAGGCTGAGCTCATCAAGAAAAAATTCCGGTTTGTCAAGATGTCCCAGCGTATCAATTGAGTAAGCGGCATCAAATGATCTTGGTTTGAAGGGCAAATGATGAAGGTCGCAACATACCGGAAGAATTTTGCCATCGCATGTTTCGAGCGCATGGATCAATGCCAAAAATGAAATGTCGGCAGCAACGATCTTTGCAGATTTATTGCTTCTCATGAACCATTCAGCATAAGCACCACCGCCACATCCAGCATCGAGTACAAGTCCGGTTGCAATTTTTGCGAGTCTGTAAACGCCTTCACGTTTGAACGAAATAAAACGCCAGAGTGGCAGAAAAATCCACGGAACTTTTTTCGAGCTTCGGGTCTGCCAATGATTCTTGCTATGCATGGATTCTGAAAAGTCCCGAACGGTTTCTTCATTCATTTTCATTCCCTCTGATATTTGTAATTACAAATAAATCATGCCGGAGGAAATGGCCGAGGCTTCAGTTCGGATTCCAGTTCTGGGTCGAGAGTGTGATGATAAGAAAAAATGCCATCATGCCGAGCGCGCCACCGATCTGACGGCGCAGTTTCACATCACGCTTTACAACCGGAATTCGACCGTGAGTTGCTGATGCAGAATCCTTCTGGATGATCGTGACATTGCCGCCACTATTTATCACTCGGAGCGATGTGTCGGCTTTCTGTTCAGAATTTTTTATGATGGTATCGGCGACTTTGCTGCTTGACAAAACAGGAGCCGTGTCCTTGGCCGATTGCGACATGATTTTTACAGGTGCCGAAGCTGTCGATGTCGTATCGGCCAAACAGATTGTTGCTGCGAAAAATACTGCCATCAATAAAAATTTGAAACGCATATCAGAGCCCAAGCAATCTACGAAGTATCGATGAAATTTCTTTCGGATTACCCTTGCCACCAGTGAGTTTCATAGCTTGTCCCACAAAATATCCGGTTAGTTTTCCGTCGCCGGCTTTGAGCCTTTCGACTTCCGATGGGCTTGCATCGATCACCTGTTTTACGGCTGCCTCAAGAACGCCGCTGTCGGAAACCTGTTCGAGTCCGAGCTCTTTGATTATGCTTTGCGCATCGGCACCGGTCTCTTCCATTTTGTCGAAGACCTGCTTGGCGGCCTGCCCAGAAACAGTTCCTGCGGCAACGGCTTTTATGATTCCGGCAAGGCCTGCAGGCCTTACCGATATTCCCGTTATGTCAAGGCGCTTTTCTTTTACAAGGCGAAGAACTTCGTTCATGACCCATCCTGCAGCGGCTTTTGGATCGGCTCCTGCTGAAACCACTTCTTCGTAATAGTCGGCGGTTTGTCGTTCAAGAGTTAGCAGAAGCGCATGTTCATCAGAGAGGCCATACTGCGATTTGAATCGGCCAAGCTTCGCTTTCGGAAGCTCCGGCAGAGCCATTCGTGCTGCGTCAATCCAGTCACGAGTGACCATTACCGGAGTCAAATCGGGATCTGGAAAATAGCGGTAGTCATGAGCATCTTCCTTCGACCGCATCGGAGCAGTAACGCCTTTGTTTGCATCCCAAAGATAAGTCTGCTGAAAGATCGTGCCGCCGTTTTCCACAACATCAACCTGACGGCGATATTCATACTCGATCGCTTTTTCTACAAATCTGAATGAGTTGATGTTCTTAATTTCAACCTTCGTTCCGAATTCTTTGCGGCCGATGGGCTTTACACTGACATTGCAATCGCATCGCATGGAGCCTTCTTCGAGGTTGCCATCGCAAACATCGAGGTAGCGCACAACTTGGCGGATGGTTCGCGCATACTCGGCGGCCTCAGCGGCCGTCGTCATATCGGGGCCAGAAACGATCTCCAGAAAGTGAATGCCTGCGCGATTATAGTTCACCAAAGTGTAATCGCCGTGATGATTAGACTTGCCCGCGTCTTCCTCCATGTGGGCGCGCGTAATTGAGACGGTTTTCAGCTGGTCACCAACCTTAAAGCTGATCGTTCCATGCTCGCAAAGAGGCAGATCGTATTGTGAAATCTGATAACCGTTGGCCAAGACTGGATAGAAAAAGTTCTTTCTAGAAAAAACGGATCGTTCACGAATCTGGCAGTT